>JBIJAD010000472.1:0-2626 GCA_044345955.1 Lysobacteraceae bacterium | reverse complement strand
GGAAACGGTCGCGCTCCATGTCGCGCTGGATCTGATCGACCGGCTGTCCGGTGTGGTGGGAATACAGTTCGTTCAGGCGCTGACGCAGGTACAGGATTTCCCTAGCCTGGATCTCGATGTCGGTGGCCTGCCCCTGGGCGCCGCCGGAGGGCTGGTGGATCATGACCCGCGAATTGGGCAGCGCATAACGCTTGCCCTTGGCGCCGGCCATCAGCAGCATCGAACCGGCGCTGCATGCCTGACCGACGCAGATCGTCGACACGTCCGGCTTGATGAATTGCATCGTGTCGTAGATCGCCAGACCGGCAGTCACCACGCCGCCCGGGGAGTTGATGTAGAGGCTGATGTCCTTTTCCGGGTTCTCCGCTTCCAGGAACAGCATCTGCGCCACGATCACGTTGGCGACATGGTCGTCGATCCCGCCGACCAGGAAGATCACCCGCTCCTTGAGCAGCCGGGAATAGATGTCGTACGCGCGCTCGCCGCGGCTGGTCTGTTCGACCACCATCGGAACGAGATTGAGAGCTTTGGTTTCGAGGCTGTTCATGCGTCGCGGAACCTGTCGTGGGGCGGGCCGCGAGGTATGCGGCCCCGGTCTGGGGAACCCGCAGGTTACTGCGGGGCGATCGCTTCCTGGAAGCTGAGCGGTTTGTCGGTGTGCACGGCGCGCTCGGCGATCCAGTCGATGACCTGCTCCTCCATCACGCGATTCTGCAGGCCGGCCATGAGCTGGCGGTCGTTGCGGTACAAATCAATGACCTGCTGCGGCTCCTCGTAGGTGGAAGCGATGAGACGGAGCGTTTCGTTCAGACGGCGCGGGTCGAGCGACAGCTCGTTGCGGCGGGCGATTTCGCCGACCAGCAGGGCGACGGTGATGCGCTTGCGGGCCGGCTCGAGAAATTCGCGCCAGGCGTCGGCAGGCGGGTCGAGCTGGCGGCCCTGGCGGCGAGCCTGCTCGACGGTCTGGGCCAGCATCGAGCGGGCCTCGTTCTCGACCACCCGCGGCGGCATCTCGATATGGGCGTACGCGATGATGAGCTGCTCGCCGACTTCGCGACGCAGGCGGCTCATCAGCGCACCCTTGAGCTCACGCTCGAGGTTGGCGCGGATCTCGGTGCGGAACTGGGTCAGTTCGCCGGACTTCACGCCGAAGCTGCGGATGAAGTCGGCATCGATCTCGGGCATCGCGGGCTCGGAAATCGCCTCGACCTTGACGTGCACCTCGGACGACTTGCCGGCGAGTTGCGGCACGCGCCAGTCGGTCGGGAAGTTCACGTTCAGCGTCTTCTCCTCGCCGGCGCTCATGCCGATCAGACCATTCTCGATCTCGGCGAACATCGCGCCCGAACCGATCATGGTGACGCCGCGCTCGGCGCCTTCGGCCGGCAGGCGCTCGCCGTCGATCAGCGACCAGGTTTCCAGATCGACCGCGTCGCCGGCCTGCGCCGGGCGGTTGACCAGGGTCCAACTGCGGCGCTGCAGGCGCAGGTTCTCGATCATCCGGTCGATGTCGTCCTCGGTGACCTCGGCGGTGTTGCGGACGACCTGCAGGGTGGTCACGTCGATGTCGCCGAAGTCCGGCACGATCTCGAAGGTGGCGACGTAGGCCAGTTCGCCTTCGCCGGCGTCCTCGGCCGGCTCGATCATCGGGTTGCCGGCCAGACGCAGCGCGTTCTCGCGCACGGCCTGATCGAAGCCCTGCTGCAGCAGTTCGTCGACCACTTCGCCGCGGACCTGCGCGCCGTAGCGCTGCTCGATCACCTTGGCCGGCACCTTGCCCGGACGGAAGCCCTTGATCTGGGCGCTGCGGGCGATTTCGCGCAGGCGGCCGCCGATCCGGCTCTCGACGTGCTCGGTCGGCACGCGCAGGGTCATGCGGCGTTCGAGGTTGCCCACGGATTCGACTGAAACTTGCATTGCTGGCGACTCCTGCGGCCGCGGCATCGTGCACGACCGGTGTTGAGGGGATTGGAGGCTGGGCGGCCCCGACGGCCGTCGGGCGCGCCCATGGCGGGCCACCCCAGCGGAACGCGATAGTTTGGCCGATAACGGCGCCTGCCGCCAGTTTCCGGGGCCTGCGGCCGGATGGGCGGCTGTCGCCCGAGGAGATGAGACGACGGGGACGGGTCGGGGACAGAAAAGGGCCGGGGCCTTCCCTGCGGTCGTTTGCCTTGAACGCCCGTCGTGTGAAGTTGCTTCTCGCTGCGGCCCGTTTTGGCGACGAAGCCCCGCTGTCGCTTCGAGGCTTCCCATCGCTGCGGCTGGCTCATCCCCGGACAAACTGCTCATCGCTTCGGAACTTCCCCTCGCGATCGCTCGTTCGAAGTCATTGCGACCCGGGCAGCCGTTCGAGGCTGCCTCTCGCTGCGGCTGGCTCATCCCCGGACAAACCGCTCATCGCTTTGGGTCTGCCCCTCGCGATCGCCCGCTTGAGGTCGCCGCACGCCTATTGCCTGCCCGGGATGGTGCGAGAGGGGGGACTCGAACCCCCACGCCTTGCGGCGGCAAGACCTAAACCTGCTGCGTCTACCGATTCCGCCACTCTCGCGCATGCCCCCGGCCCGCGACCGAGGGCCGAAAAGCACGACGCCCGGCACTGCCGGGCGTCGCTGGAACTGGTGGGCCG
>JBIJAD010000145.1:0-9258 GCA_044345955.1 Lysobacteraceae bacterium | reverse complement strand
CAGGCGTGAACCGGCCGTAGCCCCATTTCGCGCGGGTCTCGATGGTGGCGTAGGTGTCCGTCGCGGACGGGGTGACGGTGTCGCCCGCATAGCAGGTGTAGGAGCTGCTGGTGCCGGTGCAGGTGGAGAAGCCGGTCGAGAAGCTCCCTTCGATGACGTTGGCGAACGCTTCGAGATATTTGAGCTTGGCCTTGGTCCAGGTCGCCCCGCCGCCGAGGCCGAGACTGAAGTCGCGACTCGTGCATTGATCCTTCGAAATGATCTGGGCGACTTCTCCGCAGGTCCGACCCTGCGGGCAACTCAGCGGGCTGCCGGTGACTGCCACGTTCTTCCAGACCACCTTGGATTTGCCTTCGACCAGCGTGACCGAGAGGGCATCCGCTTCCCAGGTCACGCCCGGGGCATAGCCGGCAGGCGTATTGTTCTTGGCCGGGTACAGGCTCGTGTCCTTGTAGGTGTTGAAGTCGGTCGCGAGGGTCGCGAGGGAGCGTTCGCCGTTGTAGGGATTGACGTTCGACCAGTAGATGATTTTTTCCTTGTCGGTCGACGACCACCTGATGACGCCCTGACCGTTCTGCCAGTCGGCGAAGGCGCTGGAGGAAACGGTGAGCATGGCGACGGCCAGCACGACGAGTTTTTGACGATTCTTGCGCATGATCCTGATCTCCGTTTGCTTTGGGTTGGTTTGGGTTGGGTGATGTTGCGTCTCGGGTCCTGGCGGCGTTCCCGACGGCGGCCTTGTTCGCCGTGCGGGAGGACGGTGTGCGCCGCCGTGGACCCCGGCCGATGGAATGCGGGATGCATGTCACCGACCGGTTCGACCGAACCCGCCGCCTTCATCCATGTGGAACCCGGTGAAGATCGGCCGTGCAGTGACGGTGCGTACGTTGCTCCGGCCGGCCTCGTGACGCATGCCGATTCGTTTTCGAATCCCTCACGAAGTGATCCGTGTTCGATCGGTCGATCATCCGAGCCTCATGGAATGATCACGAAGCGATATCATTTGTTTTATTTTTGTTAATTCAGACTCGAAACCGCGACGCTTGCCCCGTGGTCGCATCCCTCTCCGAGGCGTTCAACGCGGCAACAGCAGGCCCCGAAAATGCCGCGAGGGAGGAGGATCGAGGGCCGAAATCCCATGGGGAATCGAGACCGTAGTCGCGCGCTTGGAGTCGGGCATCGGCAGATCCCACCCCGGCACCCGGGTTCGGCCGGAGGGAAAGCCCACTGGAGCGATCCTGCCCGGACCACGCAAGCCAAGGCACCGGCATCGCGACCGGCGCCGGCTCGTCGCGGGTCGGCGCATCCACCTGCCATCCGATCGCTGCGCTGGCGCTGGTGTCGGTCGCGCTGCGGGTCGTCCGTTCGCCGCAGGCGGCTCCGGGCCGGAAGGCCAGCCTTCCATCCAGGAGCACGACCGCGCGACGAGTCGGGTGTCCATGCGGGCTCTCGGCCGGAACGGACAGGCCGGGGCTCCCGCCCCGGTCCGTGACGAACGCCCGACCCTCTCCCTTGCGGAAGCCCTGCTGCATGGCAGACTGCCCATACGGATCTCCGGGGGAGAGACGTGGGCCAGGGCGCGGCATTGCTCGCCCGCTCCGCCGCTTTCCTCGGCGCCGCCGGCAAGGATGTCATGGAGATGGGGCGCATGAAGTACCGGTGGGACGATTTCTGCCTCGATCGCGACGGCAAGCTGCTGACACGGCAGGGTCGGCATGTCGACGTTTCGCGAAAAGTGCTGGCCTGCATCGGCCATCTGATCGAGCACCGCCAACGCGTGGTGGGCTACGACGAACTGATCCGCGAAATCTGGGGCCACGGGAACGCAAGCAATCATCAACTCGCACAGATCGTGCTGGCGGCGCGGCGGGCCCTCGGTGACGACGGCCAGACGCAGCGCCTGATCCGCACGTTGCCCGGAATGGGCTATCACTGGATAGGCGAACTCGAGCGCAGGGATTCGTCGGCCGCCGATCCGTTACCGGTCGCGGGTGCCGCCTCGGCAACGCCCGCAATGTCGCATGCACCGGAACCGGACCCGGTCACGTCGGCAGCGATGCCCGTCGCTGGAGACTTGCCGGCATCGATGGCGGGCAAGAACGCCACCACACACGGCACGACACGCACGACCTGGATGCTCGCCGCACTTCTGACGGCCTCCGCGCTGCTGTTCGCGGCATCGCGTCATACCGCGGAACAACCGGTCGAGACCGCGGCCGACGCACGAGAAGACCCGCTCGCCGCATTGAAGGAGGCATTGCACGCTGGCGATTTCGAACAGGTCCGTCAGGGCCTGGCAACGCTGCCGCCGTGGGTCGCCGAAACCCCCGACGCGCGGATTCTGGACATCGAGCTTGATCTAAACCGCGGACGCGCCTCACGCGCCTGGGAGAAGATCGAAGACCAGCTCACCCGCGCCGAAACGGTGGCCGACCCCGTGCTGCGCGCCAGACTGCTGATCGTCAAGAGCAAGGCCAGCGCGCGATTGGGCGAGCCCAAGACCGAAACGCTCGCAGTGATCGAGTCGGCGCTTGCATCGCTCGAATCCGCGGACCCTCAAGCGAAGCCGGCGGTTCTGGCCCAGGCCTTGGAGCGAAGAGGGGCGCTGCTGATGGATTTTGGCAGTTTCGACGAGGCGGAACGGGACTTGGGGCGGGCCATCGATCTGATGGAGCGCGAGGGCGACAGGCGCGGCGCACTCAACGTGCGCTCGAATCTGGCCCGCGTGTGGATGCGCATGGGCCGGCTGCAGACGGCGCTCGAAACGCTCGAAACCATCGCGGAAAGCTTTCGCGCGGATTCCGATCGCATCGGCGAACTCGCCATATTGAACACCATCACCCGGATCCAGATGGAACTGCTGCGCTGGGATGATGCGCTCGCCAGCAGCGATCGCGCGATGACAGTGCTGCAGCATGCGCCGGATGCCGAGCGCCGCTATCGGGCGCTGCAACTGCGCGCACAGGTACTGACCGGCCTCGGCCGTATGCGGCTCGCGGCATCTCAACTGGACGAAGCGGCGGCCTCGAACTCCGAGCGCGAGGGACAAATCATTCCGGCACTGCACCAGATGGAGGCCGGCGACGCACAGGGCGCGCTCCGCACAGCGGGACACGCCCTGAAACGCGACCGCCCCGGCGATCCCGCCGGCCTCCTGCTCGACGGCAGTGAAGGCATGCTGTTGATCTGGATGACCGCAGCGCAGACGCTGAAAAACGACGGCGCCGAAGTGCCGGCCTTGCCTGCGGGCGCCGGCACTTTGCTCGAGTCGCCCATTACCGCACTCGGCCACATCGCCCACGGACGATGGCTGTGGATGCAGGGACGCACTCAGGAAGCGGAACAGGCGCTGCGCGTGGCGCTGCAGCAATCCCGTGCCAGCAATCATCTGTTCCGGACCACGCTGGCGGCCGAACCGCTGGTGGGACTCCTGCTGCAGCAGGGCGATACCGCCGCGGCCGAGGCGATCTTGCAGGAACTGCAGGCGCTGGATCCTCCTCGATTCGAAGGCGATTACCGCTTCACTGTGCTGCGCCTGCGGGTCGCGATGCAGCGCGGGGATGCACAGCAGATCGAACGCAACCTTCGCAAGGCGAAGACCCTGGCCGGGGAACGCCCTCTGCCCTCCGACGTCACTCGCGCCTTCGCCCGCAACGGCTCGAAGAGCAGCTTCGCCGGAACCTACCGTCAGAACCCGGTCGCGCCGTGACCAGCTCGCACCACACGAAGGACAGCGACGCACGGACATCGCAATGCGTACACGACATGCAGCGGATGTCGGCATGAACCCGGGATCGACCCAGTCCGAGAGCGGAGAGCGATGGCGGCCCGATGCGGTCGAAATGGCTTCGACGCCCTCCGACATCCGTGTCTGGTCCCTCAGTCGCGCAGTTGTCCACCGCCTGGAGCGTGCACGATGATCTACCGCTGGGGCGATTTCACCCTGGATCGCCAGCGCATGCTGCTGACCCGGAGCGGACAGCGCGTCGAGGCTTCGCGCCGCGTGCTGCAATGCATCGGCCATCTGCTCGATCACCGGACGCGGGTCGTCGGCTACGACGAACTGATCCGCGCGATCTGGGGACACGACAACGTCAGCAACCATCAACTCTCGCAGGTCATTCTTTCGGCGCGACGGACGCTCGGCGACAATGGCCAGACTCAGCGCTGCATCCGCACCCTGTCGGGCCTGGGCTATCGCTGGGTCGCCCCGCTGGAGGAAGACGCTCTGTCCGCGAGCATCGATGTCGCCGGGGAGCAGGTCGTTTCGGCACCCGCCGCTGCGACCGCCGCGACCGAAAACGCTCCGATCGAAAACATCGCAATCGAAAACATCGGGGCCGACGACGTCGCGATCGATAGCGCCGCGGTTCTGCAGGCTTCGCCTGCGCAGGCTCGGCCCGAATCGGCCGACCCGAGATCGGCTCGGCAAAGAAAGTCGCGCATCGGCGCGATCGCACTGATCATCGTGCTGATCGCTGCGGCGATACTCGCCTTCGCCCCCATGCAGATCCGCGGGCCGATGCTGCAGAGCGCGGCACCCAATGCGTCCACCGGCGCCGATCCGGCAGTGGCGTCCGGCGACCCCATCGAAGCGCTGCGGCAACAGTTGTTCATGGGCCGCTTCGAAGCGGTGCGTGAGGGACTGGCGCTGCTGCCGCCACAGGTCGCTGACGGCAAGGACGCGCGTCTGATCGAGATCGGGCTGGACATCCGCCGCGGCCGTTTTTCTCGGGCCGAGGAGAAACTGGCGATCCAGACCCTGCGCGCCGAAGCCGCCGGCGACCGGATCTGGCGGGCGCGCCTGCTGTCGCTGCGATCGGAAATCAACAGTCGTCGTCAACTCTCCGGCGCGGAGGTCCTGGCACCTGCCCAGGAAGCGGTCGAGCTTCTGGAATCGGCGAGGACGCCGGTTCCGCCCGAAATTCTCGCCGATGCTCTCTGGCGCCGATCGAATGGTTTCAATCTCAGCGATCGTTTCGACGAGGCGCAGCGGGACCTCGTGCGTGCACGCGACTTGTACCGCAGTATCGGCGACGAGCATCGCAGCACCGATGTCCGCGCCAGCCTCGCCCGGGTGCGCATGCGCGAGGGACGGATGTCCGAGGCACTGGATCAAATGCGCGCAGTGGCGGCCGATTTCGAGCGACTCGACGACAGGATCCGCGAAATCTTCGCCCGCAACACGATGACCAAGATCCAGATCGAACTGCTGCGCTGGGACGATGCGCTCGAGAGCAGCAATCGCAGCATGCAACTGCTGCGCCTGGTGCCCCACTCCGAACGTCGCTATCCGACCCTGCAACTGCGCGCGTTGGTGCTCACCGGCCAGGGTCGTCTGCGCGAGGCGGCCTCGCTGCTCGAGGAAGCGGAGGCGCTGCCTTCGGAGCGGCGCAACTTCACCATCCCTGCGATTCATCATCTGGAAGCCGGCGAACCTCAGGCGGCGCTGGACGCTGCGATGCGCGAATTCGAGAGCACCCGGATCGACAACCACAGCAATCTGATCTTCGAAAACAAGGATGGCGCGCTGCTGCTGTGGGTGATGGCAGCGGAAGCATTGGCGGAACGAGGCGGTCGGATGCCAACGCCGTCTGCGGAACAGGCCCGGAGACTGCAGACGCCGCAGACTGCCATCGCGCGCGCCGCGCGCGGGCGATGGCTGCTTGGGCAGGGCAAAACCCGCGAGGCGGAGGTGGAACTGCGCCGCGCGCTGGCCGAATTCGCGGCACAGAATCAAATCCATCGCATGACGCTTGCGACGGAACCACTGGTGATGGCAGCACTGCAGCGCGACGATGCTGCCTCCGCCCGGGAACTGTTGACCGCACTGCGCGCCCGCGATCCGGAACACGTCGATCGGGATCATCGCGTCCTTGTGCTGCAATTGCGGGTGGCGATGGCCGAGGACGCACCTTCGGCAGCGGCCATCGCCTATCGCAACGCGCTGGCCTCCGGACACGAGCGCCGACTGCCGGACACGCTGGTGTTGGCATTCCGCGAATTCCAGGCCCGGTACGCAGGTGCCGACGACGCACGTTGATCGCCACGGCTGCATGCCGACGGCGCACGATCGCGGGAAAAGCCGATGCCGCGACCGGCGCATCGCCGGTGAGGCTGCATGGAACACAATGCGATGCGGGCCGGAGCGCATTGACCGCAGCGTCGCAGCCGGACGCACCCGCGAACGCATCGTGATCGTCGGCTTCGATGCATCGGCCCAAGATCAGCCATCACAGCCGTTCTGCGGCGTGGACGGCACCTTGCCCAGGAAGTTCTGCAGGGCCATCGACCGATCCTGGCCCAAGACGTGCTGCGAGGCGAAGCGGGTCAGGGTCTGGATCACCGCCGAACGACCGCCATCCGGCCTTGCACGATCGCTTCGATCATCGGGCGCAGCCCTTTCGTGGATAGCTCATTCGTCGATAATTCATTCGTGGATAATCCGCAGGTGACGGATACGAGAGGTTTCGCATGAACACGCCGACGACGCCCCCCCTGCTGTTCCGCTGCCTGCCGCGAAAAGCCGATCGTGCGCTCGTTCGGCCGATGCCCGGAATGCGGGAAGATCTGGAACGGCGAAGCCGGCGGAGTCGATCGGCACTACCGCAACAACGCCTGGAAGATCTGCGACTCCTGCGCGAATCGGCGGCAGCGCTGCGTGGTGTGCGGCAAAGACATGCCGGTGTGACGCGCATTCGGCTGCGGCCAGACATTTGCCGCCATTCGTCGCGACCTGCGTCGCTCCCACAAGGCTTCGTCGACGTCGTGCCGGCCGGAAACGCCCCGCTCAGGCAGTCGGTTGTTCGACCACATCCCCACCCCGCCCCGGACACCCCCAGTTGAGGATCGGGGTGCCCTGCGGCAGCAGGCGGCGGAACATCGCGATGCGCGCGGGCTTCGGATTGACCACGACGGGTTTGCGCGCGGCCTGCAGCAGCGGCAGGTCGGCGCTGCTGTCGGAATAGGCGGCTTCGACCGGGCCGCCGTAGCCGGCGTCGGCGAGCATGCGCATCTTCATGCGGTAGTGGCAGTGGCGCACCGCGCCGATCGCGCCGTATTTCGGGCCGAGCACGGTGCCGATCACCGGCAGGTCCTCGTGGGCGACGAAGGCGAGGATCGCGCGCGCCAGTGCGGTCGGGGCGCCGGTGGCGACGATCACGCGGTCGCCGGCTTCGCGGTGTCTGCGCAGCACGTCGAGGCCGATCGGCAGCAGGCGCGACCGGATCTGCTCGGCGTGGGCGGCCACGTAGCGATCGGACAGCGCATCGAATTCGTCGAGCGTGCGCATGCCCAGCGTGCCCACCCAGACGAAGGCGGAGATGCCGCGGCGGCGGGTCGGCATCCACGCGATCATCGGGCCGAACACCGGCGCGATCAGCAGCGCGAGCGCCTTGCGCCACCAGTGCCGCCAGATCAGCCACTTGAACAGGTGGCTGCCGGAGTCGCCGTGGAAGAGGGTGTGATCGAAATCGAACACCACCAGCGGCGCATCGGGCGCCGGGACCGGATAACGATGCGCCTCGCGCGCGGCGGCTTCGGTAATCGCCGCCAGTTCCGCATCGCTCATCTGCGCCTCGGCGGCGGCGTTGTCGAAATCATCGGGGCCGATCGTTCCGCCCGTCTTCTGCGTCATCACGCTCATGCGCGGCCCGGCTTCAGGAAAAGAACAATCGACGCAGTGCGGCGCCCGGCTCGGGATCGCGCATGAAGGACTCGCCGACGAGGAAACTGCCGACACCGGCGTCGAGCATGCGCTGCACGTCGTCGCGGGTGGCGATGCCGCTTTCGGTGACGAGCGGGCGGCCGGCAGGCATCGCGGCGAGCAGCGACAGCGTCGTGTCGAGCGAGACTTCGAAGGTGCGCAGGTTGCGGTTGTTGACGCCGATCAGTGCCTCGCGGCCGTCGATCGCGGGCAGTGCCAACGCGCGCCGCAGTTCGTCGGCGTCGTGCACTTCGACCAGCACGTCCAGACCGACCGCCATCGCTTCGCGATACAGCGACGACAACTGCGCATCGTCGAGCGCGGCGACGATCAGCAGGATGCAGTCGGCGCCGAGCACGCGGGCTTCGACGATCTGGTAGGGAGCGACGGTGAAGTCCTTGCGCAATACCGGCAGCGCACAGGCAGCGCGCGCCTGCTGCAGGTAGGCGTCGGCGCCCTGAAAGAAATCGACGTCTGTCAGCACCGACAGGCAGGCAGCGCCGGCGGTTTCGTAGCTGCGGGCGATCGCGGCCGGATCGAAGTCGGGGCGGATCACGCCCTTGGACGGGCTGGCCTTCTTCACTTCTGCGATCACCGCCGGCAGGCGGGCGTCGCGCTTGCCCTGGATCGCGGCGACGAATCCGCGTACCGGCGACGCATCGGCGAGCCGTGCGCGCAATGCCTCCAGCGGCAGGCGAGCGCTGCGTTCGGCCACTTCCACCGCCTTGCGGTCGAGGATGCGTTGCAGGATATCCGCGCGCGCGGAGGATGCGACTTCGCTGGTCATGTCGTTTTCGAAACCCAATCGTAGGCGCGCTCGACCCTGGCGACGCGGGTGATGTAGCGGGTGTACCAGTCGCGACGGCCCCGATTGCGGATCGCCGCGTGTTCGGCGTGATGTTTCCAGGAGAGGATGTCGGCTTCGCTGCGCCAGTAACTGATGGTCATGCCGACGCCGTCGGCGCCGCGCACCGATTCCATGCCCAGATAGCCCGGCTGCTGCGCGGCCAGCGTCGCCATCGCTTCGGACGCTTCGGCGTAGCCGTCGGCGTCAGCGTCGTTGCGCTGCGAGGTGAAGATCACCGCGTAGTACGGCGGTTCGGGCGTGTTCGCGAATCCGGAATGGCTCATGCGTCGGCCAGGCTGGAGGTGGTGGCGACGAACTGTTCGAGCCGCGCGCGGGCGTCGCCGCTGGCGATCGCCAGACGCGCGGCGTCGATGCCGTGGGCGATGCTGTCGGCGACGCCGGCCACGTACAGCGCGGCACCGGCGTTGAGGCAGACGATGTCGCGCGGCAGCCCGGGCCTGTTCTCCAGCGCTTCGAGCAGCATCGCCTTCGATTGCTGGGCGTCCTCGACGCGCAGATTGCGGCTGGCGGCCATGCCGATGCCGAAATCTTCGGGGTGCAGTTCGTATTCACGGACCTTGCCGTTGCGCAGTTCGCCGACGAGGGTGGCGGCACCGAGCGAGATCTCGTCCATGCCGTCGCGGCCCCAGACCACCAGCGCGCGTTCGGCGCCGAGTTCCTGCAGCACGCGCGCCTGGATGCCGAC
>JBIJAD010000438.1:0-3093 GCA_044345955.1 Lysobacteraceae bacterium | reverse complement strand
CGCCGCCGATGGTGTTCTTGCCGTACAGCGTGCCCTGCGGGCCACGCAGCACTTCGACGCGCCCGACATCGAACACATCGAGCAGCGCGCCCTGCGGACGGGCGATGTAGACGTCGTCGAGATAGATGCCCACACCCGGGTCGACGCCCCACAGCGGGTCGGACTGGCCGACGCCGCGGATATAGGCGGTGACCGTGCTGCTGGAGCCGCGCGCGGCGTAGATGGTCAGGTTGGGCACCTGCGCGTCGAGATCGCTCAGATCCTCGACATTGAGCTTGTCCAGCGTGTCCGGCGTGAACGCGGTGACCGCGATCGGAACGTCCTGGATGGTCTCCTCGCGCTTGCGCGCGGTGACCACGATGGTTTCCATGCCGTCCTGTTCGGCTTCGGCATCGCCGCCGGCTTCCTGCGCATGCGCGAGCGGCGCGGCGAGCGCCAGGGCGACCGCGAGACTGAGTCCGCGGCGCGCGAACGCGGCGCGACGATCCGCACGGGGAGACGGGAAGGCATGGACGGGGCTGCGGTGCATCGATCGGGTCCTCGGCAGGCGTGGATCGCAACGGGGCGGGCTCCGCCGCACGGGCGGACGGAGACCAGACTGCGGCCAGCCTAGGGATCGCCGCCGCGCCGGACACTTGTACCTTCGGACAATGGGCCGCACCGCCCGCGCTGCCGACACTGGCCGCCGGTCCGCCCGCGTCGGTCGCGGGCCTTCGTTTTCCGAAGGATGCGTGCATGTCGTTCCTGATCGTGCTGGCTGCGCTGTGTTTCCTGATGTTCGTGGCCTATCGCGGCTACAGCGTGATCCTGTTCGCGCCGATCGCGGCGCTGGGCGCGGTGCTGCTGACCGATCCCTCGCTGGTCGCGCCGATGTTCACCGGCCTGTTCATGGACAAGATGGTCGGATTCCTGAAGCTGTATTTCCCGGTCTTCCTGCTCGGCGCGATCTTCGGCAAGCTGATCGAGATTTCCGGATTCTCCAAGTCGATCGTGAAGGCGGTGATCCGGCTGTTCGGCGCAGAGCGGGCGATGCTGTCGATCGTCGCGGTCTGCGCGATTCTGACCTACGGTGGGGTATCGCTGTTCGTGGTGGTGTTCGCGGTATACCCGTTCGCGGCCGAACTGTTCCGCCAGGGCGACATTCCCAAGCGGCTGATCCCGGGCACCATCGCGCTCGGCGCCTTCACCTTCACCATGGACGCGCTGCCGGGTTCGCCGCAGATCCAGAACATCATCCCGACCTCGTTCTTCGGCACCACCACCTGGGCGGCGCCCTGGCTGGGCACGATCGGCGGGGTGTTCATTCTCGCGGTGGGCATGAGCTATCTGGAATGGCGGCGCCGGGTCGCGCGCCGCAACGGCGAGGGCTACGGCGATCCGGCCACCCTGCTCAACGAACCGGCCGCCTTCACCGAGACCCGCCTGCCGCACCCGCTGCTGGCGCTGGCGCCGCTGGTGCTGGTGGGCGTGTCGAACAAGCTGCTGAGCCTGTGGATCCCGCTGCGCTACGGCGAGCGCCACAGCTTCGACCCCGCGGTGATGGGCGATGCCGCGCCGGTGGTGCAGGAAGTCTCGAAGGTCGCCGCGATCTGGGCGGTGCAGGGCGCCTTGCTGATCGGCATCGCCTGCGTGATCGCGCTGGCCTGGAAACCGATCGCCGCGAGTTTCGCCGAAGGCGCGAAAACCGCGATCGGCGGCGCGATGCTGGCGGCGATGAACACCGCATCGGAATACGGCTTCGGCGCGGTGATCGCCGCCCTGCCCGGCTTCCTGGTCGTCGCGAACGCGCTGCAGTCGATCCCCGACCCGCTGGTGAACCAGGCGATCACCGTCACCTCGCTGGCCGGCATCACCGGCTCGGCCTCCGGGGGCATGAGCATCGCGCTGGCGGCGATGTCGGAGACCTTCATCGCCAATGCCGAAGCGGCCGGCATTCCGATGGATGTGCTGCACCGGGTCGCCTCGATGGCTTCCGGCGGCATGGACACCCTGCCCCACAACGGCGCGGTCATCACCCTGCTGGCGGTGACCGGGCTGACCCATCGCCAGGCCTACAAGGACATCTTCGCGATCACGATCATCAAGACGCTTGCGGTGTTCGTCATCATCGGCGCGTTCTACGCGACCGGGTTGGTGTGAGGCATCGCCTGTTGCTTTGAAGCCCTCCTCTTGAAGGGGGGAGAACAGCACCGCGATCCCGCATAATTTCCCCTCCGCGCCGTGAATGCACGGCGCTCTTTTTCCCTTCACGGCCCCGCCCCCATGTCCGACCGCTTCCTCGCCTCCCGCACCGTCCTCGTCACCGGCAGCACGTCCGGCATCGGCCTCGCCATCGCCCGCGGGCTCGCCGCCGCTGGCGCGAAGGTCGCGCTCAACGGCCTCGGCACACCCGAACAGATCGAGGCCGCGCTGGCCGCGGTGCGCGAGGCGGGCGCAGCCGAAGCCCGTCATTTCGATGCCGATCTGCGCGACCCGGAGCGGATCGAAGCGATGATGGCGCAGATCGACGCCTGGTCGCCGGTCGACGTGCTGGTCAACAACGCCGGCATCCAGCATGCGGTGCCGCTGGCCGAGATGCCGGTGCAGAAGTGGAACGACATCCTCGCGATCAATCTCAGCGCGGCCTTCCACACCATGCGTCTGGCGATGCCGGGCATGGCCGCGCGCGGTTACGGCCGGGTGGTCAACATCGCCTCGGTGCATGGGTTGGTGGCCTCGATCAACAAGGCGCCCTACGTCGCCAGCAAGTTCGGCATCGTCGGCCTGAGCAAGGTCGCCGCGCTCGAATACGCCGCCAGCGGCAGCCGCGACAGCGGCGGCGTCACCGTCAACTGCATCTGCCCGGGCTGGGTGGAAACCGCACTGATCGAGCCGCAGATCGAAGCCCGTCGCAACGGTGGGACACGCGAGGACGGCGTGCGCGCCCTGGTCGCCGAAAAACAGCCCAGCCAGCGCATGTCGCTGCCCGAGGACATCGCCTCGCTGACCCTGTGGCTGTGTCGGCGCGAGGCCCACAACGTCACCGGCGCCTCGTTTCCGATCGACGGCGGCTGGACCGCGCAGTAGCGGCGCGAAGTGTCAGCCGGACTCCTT
>JBIJAD010000183.1:0-7723 GCA_044345955.1 Lysobacteraceae bacterium | reverse complement strand
AACGGATTCCGTTAAGCAAATGTAAGCATCCGTGCCGTCGATCCGGACGTTCCGTGACGGAATTCGCGGCCCTCGCGCGTGCCCGCACGCCCCCGCGCAGGCCTGTGGCATGCTCGGCCTGCCGACACGCGCGCGTGGTGCGCGCCGCGTCTCTCCCGTACAGGCAAGCCCCGGAGCCATCGCGATGCCCAGACCGATCATCACGACTTCCACGCCGTCGCGCCGCCTCCGCAAGACCGTCTACGAGACCCTCGCCCGCCGTCACGGCATCCGCGGCCCGCTGCGCTTCCAGCCGCCGCTGCCGCGCGATGCCGACCCCGAAGAAGCCGCGCTCGCCGTCCAGGCGGCGCAGACAGCGCAGGCCGCGCAGGGCACCGCGACACCCGCCGCCGGCCCGCGTCGGATCACAGGCGGCATATCGCAGCCCGATCTGATCGCCCTGCAGCGCGCCCCGTTCGCGGTGCGAGTGCTCAACCACCTCACCTTCGGCGCCACGCCCGCGCTGATCTCGCAGTTCAACGCGCTCGGCGCCAACGACACCGCGCGGCTCACCGCCTTCGTCGACCAGCAGCTCAACCCGGGCGCGATCGACGACAGCGCGATGGACGCGCGCCTCTCCGCCGCCGGTTATACGACCCTCGGCAAGACGCTGTCCCAGTTGTGGGCCGATCACGTCGTCAACGACCCGGCCTGGGAGGTGCGCATGCGCCCGGCCTGGGAAGTGCAGCGCGCGACCCTGGCGCGCGCGGTGTATTCGCGGCGCCAGTTGCTGGAAGTGGTGTCGGTGTTCTGGCACGACCATTTCAACGTCACCGCCACCGACTTCTCCTCCGGGCCGGTGTTCGTGCAATACCACCGCGACGTGATCCGTGCGAACGCGCTGGGCAATTTCCGCACCATGCTCGAAGGCGTTGCGCAGAGCACCGCGATGCTCTACTACCTCGACAACGCATCCAACACCCGCTCCGGTCCAAACGAGAACTTCGCCCGCGAACTGCTGGAGCTGCACACCTTCGGCGCCGAGAACTATCTGGGCTTCATGGACCCGTTCCAGGTGCCACCCGCCCCCGAAGACCCGGCATTCCCCATCGGCTACACCGACGTGGATGTCTACGAGACCGCTTCCGCCTTCACCGGCTGGTCGGTCAAGGACGGCCACTGGCAGTACCCCACCGAGAACGACGGCACCTTCGTCTATCGTCAGGCCTGGCACGATGCCGGCCCGAAGTTCGTGCTCGGCAGGTTCCTCAATCCGGAACAGCCGGCGATGAAGGACGGTCGCGACATCCTCGACCGGCTCGCCCAGCATCCGCGGGTGGCGAAGTTCATCTGCAGGAAACTGATCCGCAGGTTCGTCTCCGACCGGCCCGATCCCGCCCTCCTCGACAGCGCCGCCGCGGTCTTCCGCGCCAACTGGCAGCAGCCCAACCAGATCGCGCTGACCCTGCGCCACATCCTGCTGTCCAACGCTTTCATCCACAGTTGGGGCACGAAGCAGCGCCGCCCCTTCGAACTCGTCGCCGCGACGCTGCGCGCACTGGGCGTCGACTGGACGCCGCGGGTCGGCGACAGCAAGAGCGACGAGCTGAACTGGCGGATGAGTTCGACCGGCCACGCGATCTACGAATGGCCGGCACCGAACGGTTATCCGGACACCGGTCTGGCCTGGTCCGGTTCCAACAGCTACGCCATGACCTGGAAGCTGCTCAACTGGCTCACCGAGACCAGCAACGGCAGCGCGCAGTTGGCGCCGATCCTCGACGCCACCCGCGCCGGCGTGAGCAACTGGACCGCGAACAATCTGGTCGACTTCTGGTGTCAGCGCATCCTCGGTCATCTGCCGGCGGCGTCGCGACGCCAGGTCCTGGCCGGTTTCATGGCCCAGAACGGCGACCCGGCGAGTTACGTCATCACCGACACCGATACTTGGGCGGCCAGCGATCCCAAGCGTCACTACAACCAGCAGCGCCTGCGCAGCATGGTGTCGCTGATCCTGATGTCGCCCGAATTCATGAATCGCTAGGAGCCCCGCAATGTCCGATCTCCGACTCGATCGACGCGAATTCGTCAAGGGCTGCTGCGCGACCGCCGCGCTGAGCGCCGCCGGCCCGGCGATGCTGTTCTCGCAGGAAGCGCAGGCCGCGGCGAACGCCTACGACACCGTGGTCCTGGTGTTCCTGCGCGGCGGCATCGACGGCCTCAACCTGGTGCCGCCGATCGCCGGCAACGACCGCAGCTTCTACGAGGAAGCGCGGCCCTCGCTGAGAATCGCCACCACCGGCACCTACGGTGCGCTGCCGCTGACTCTCGCCGACAACACCGCCACCGGCTTCGGCCTGCATCCCTCAGCCACCGGCCTGAAAACGATCTGGGACGCCGGCAAGCTCGCGATCGTGCACGACTGCGGCATGCCCACGGTCGTCACCCGCAGCCATTTCGACGCCCAGCTCTATCTCGATCTCGGCACACCGGGCCAGCAGGGCACCGGCACCGGCTGGATGACCCGCGCCTGGGCCGCGCAGCCCGGGAATCCGGGCAGCCCGACCCTGCCCCTGCTCGCGGTCTCCTCGCGCCAGCCGGCGAACCTGCTCGGCGCCACCCAGGCCCTGGCGATGCCCAGCCCCAGCGACTTCGCGTTGAACTCCGGCTCCTGGCAGTGGCAGCAGTTCCGCAGCGGCATGCCGGCCGGCACCAAGGGACTGAACGAAACCCTCGCCAGTCTGTGGACCGGCAACACCGGGCTGGAGATCGCCGGCCTGCGCGCCGACAACGCGCTGCGGGTGATCGGCAGCCAGGGCTACACCTCCACCCTGCCCGCCAACTGGCCGACCAGCAACTTCGCGCGCCAGTTGTGGACCGTGGCGCAATCGATCCGTTTCGACCTCGGCCTGCGCTTCGCCACCCTAGATGTCGGTGGCTGGGACACCCATGAAGGCCAGGGCACCGCCGGCAGCGGCTATCACCTGTTCCAGAACAAGATCGCGGAACTCTCCGACGCCCTGGCCGCGTTCTACAACGAGCTCAACACCACCGGCGAAATGTCGCGCGTGACCGTGATCGTGCAATCCGAATTCGGCCGCCGCGTGCGTCAGAACGGCAGCGGCGGCACCGACCACGGCTACGGCAATCCACTGCTGGTGCTGGGCGGCGCAGTCAACGGCCGCCGCTTCTACGGCCAGTGGCTCGGCCTCGATCCGCAGGTGCTCTCGCCCTACTTCGGCGACCTGCCGGTCACCACCGACTTCCGCCGCGTGTTCTCCGAACTGCTGATCCGGCGCATGGGCAACAACCGCCTCGGCAGCGTGTTCCCCGGCTACACCGGCTACTCGCCGCTCGGCATGTTCCAGGGCACGGATCTCGCGCCGCAGTACGTCGCCGGCGACCTGCGCCCGATGGCCAACCTGCCGGCCAACCCGCAGCCCGTCTACGGCGATTCCCTGCGTGAGAGCAGCCGCGCACTGCGCGCACGCGATCGCGACCGCGAGAACTGGTTCCGTCGCCTGCTGGCGGCGCTGGGCGTGAACTGAGCGATCCGGCCCGGCGCAGGCCGTCATCGCGCTCGCCTCGTCGCGCGTTACCGCAGCACCCGCACCAGACTTTCCTTCGTACACCGGAGTCCACGTCATGCCCAGACCGACGCTGTCCGTGTCCCGACGTCGCCAACTGTTCGCGGAGATCGCACGCCGCCACGGCATCGTCGGCAGATTCCGGTTCCAGCCGCTGCGGCTGCCCCGCGCGGATGCGGACGACGCGGCCCAGGCCGCCACGCCCCCCGCCGCGCAGGCGCCGGCCGCGACCGCGCCCGCGCGCAGACCGATCATGGCCGGCCCCGGCAGCGCGCAGATCTCGCAGCCGCAACTGCTGACACTGCCGCGCCCGCCGTTCGCGGTCCGCGTGCTGAACCATCTCACCGCCGGCGCGACCGCCACGTCCATCGCCGAATTCAACGCGCTCGGCGCGAACGACACGGCCCGGCTCACGGCATTCGTCGATCAACAGCTCAATCCGGCCGTCATCGACGACAGCGCACTGGAAGCGAGGCTCACGGCCGCCGGCTACACCACGTTGAACAAGTCGCTGACCCAACTGTGGGCCGATCACCGCATCGTCACCACCGACAGTTCCGCCCCGGCCCGCGAAACCCAGCGCGCGGCGCTGGTCCGCGCGGTGTATTCGCGCCGGCAACTGCAGGAGACGATGGTCGATTTCTGGCAGAACCACTTCAACGTCGCGATCGGCACCTCCGCGGCGCAGCCGGTCTACGTGCACTACAACCGCGATGTGATCCGCGCCAACGTCTTCGGCAATTTCCGCACCATGCTCGAAGCGGTGGCGCAGAGCACGGCGATGCTCTACTACCTCAACAACTCGAGCAATTCGCGCTCGGGCCCCAACGAGAACTTCGCGCGCGAGCTGCTGGAGCTGCACACCTTCGGCGCCGAGAATTATCTGGGTTTCGTCAATCCCTTCCAGGTGCCGCCGGCGCCGGAAGACCCGGCCTATCCGATCGGCTACACGGATCTGGACGTCTACGACACCGCGGCCGCCTTCACCGGCTGGACGGTGAAGGACGGCCGCAACGGTTTCCCGAACGAGAACGACGGCACCTTCGTCTATCGTCAGGCGATGCACGACGCCGGCCCGAAACTGGTGCTGGGCATGTACCTCAACCCGGAACAGCCGGCGATGAAGGACGGCCGCGACATCCTGGACCGCCTCGCCAGCCATCCGCGCGTCGCCAAGTTCATCTGCAGGAAGCTCATCCGCCGTTTCATTTCCGACCGCCCGCCACAGTCGCTGGTCGACAGCGCCGCCGCGATCTTCCGCGCCAACTGGCAGCAGCCCAATCAGATCGCACTGACCCTGCGCCACATCCTGCTGTCGGATGCCTTCATCCACGGTTGGGGCATGAAGAATCGCCGCCCGTTCGAGCTGATGGCCGCCGCGTTGCGCACCTGCGGCAGCGACTGGACGATCAAGGGCATCAGCGAGAGCCGCAGCAACGACTTCATGAGCCGGCTCGCCACCACCGGGCATGCGCCCTACGACTGGGCCGCCCCGAATGGTTATCCGGACGTCGGCGTCATCTGGTCGGGCTCCAACAACATGGTCAGCACCTGGCGGATGCTGAGCTGGCTGACGGAAACACTGGATACGGACACCGCACAGACACCGCTGCTGCCGATCGTCGCACTCAGCCGCACGAATGTCCCGGTGTGGACCGCGAACAATCTGGTCGACTACTGGTGCCAGCGCATCCTCGGCTACATCCCGACCGCGTCGCGCCGACAGGTGCTGGTCGCGTTCATGGCCCAGAACGGCGACCCCGCGACCTACGTCATCACCGACACCGACAGCTCGGCGACCAGCGACCTGAAGCGTCACTACAACCTGCAGCGACTGCGCAGCATGGTGTCGATGATCCTGATTTCCCCCGAATTCATGAGCCGCTGAGGTGATGCCATGACGACCCCGCATCTGGATCGGCGCGAATTCCTCAAGGGCTGCGGCGCAGGCGCGGCGATCGCCGCGGCCGGCCCGACGATGCTGTTCTCGCAGGAAGCGTTCGCCGCGGAAAATCCCTTCGACACGGTGGTGATGGTGTTCCTGCGCGGCGGCATCGACGGGCTGAATCTGGTGCCGCCGGTCTCCGGCAACGACCGCAGCTTCTACGAAGAAGCGCGCCCGAGCCTGCGCATCGCCGCCAGCGGCGACTTCAGCGCGCTGCCGCTCACTCTCGCCGACGGCAGCGCCACCGGCTTCGGCCTGCATCCTTCGGCGGTCGGCCTGCACGAGATCTGGAACCTCGGAAAACTGGCCATCGTGCAATGCTGCGGCATGCCGACCGTGGTCACCCGCAGCCATTTCGACGCGCAGGCCTATCTCGACCTGGGCACGCCGGGCGATCTGATCGCCACCACCGGCTGGATCACGCGCGCCTGGCAGACCCGACCGAACGGCGATGTCGCCAGCGCCATGCCGATGCTGGCGGTGGCCAGCCGCCAACCGTCCAACCTGCGCGGCTCCACCGAAGCGCTGTCGATGCCCAGCCCCGGCGATTTCTCGCTGAGCTCGGGCGCATCGCAATGGCGCGAATACCGCAGCGGCATGCCGGCCGGCACCAAGGGCGTCACCGAAACCATCGCCAGCCTGTGGGCGGGTCAGACCGGCGTCGAGATCGCCGGACAGCGCGCCGACGCGTCCATGCGCCTGATCGCTCAGCAGGGCTACACCTCGACCCTGCCCACGGCGCCGGTGAGCTGGCCGACCTCGACCTTCGCGCGGCAATTGTGGACGGTCGCGCAGTCGATCCGTTTCAACCTCGGCCTGCGCTACGCGGCCCTGGACCTCGGCGGCTGGGACACCCACGAATCGCAGGGCAGCGCCGGCACAGGATTCCATTTCTTCCAGAACAAGATCGTCGAACTCTCGCAGGCGCTGACCGCGTTCTACAACGAACTCAACGCCACCGGCGAAATGGGCCGGGTGACCGTGATCGTGCAGTCCGAGTTCGGCCGCCGCGTGCGTCAGAACGGCAGCGCCGGCACCGACCACGGCTACGGCAACCCGCTGCTGGTGCTGGGCGGCCCGGTCAACGGCCGCCGCATCTACGGCCAGTGGCTCGGCCTCGACCCGCAGATCCTGTCGCCCTACTTCGGCGATATCCCGGTCACCACCGATTTCCGCCGCGTGTTCTCCGAACTGCTGATCCGGCGCATGGGCAACAACCGCCTCGGCGATATCTTCCCCGGCTACACCGGCTACGCGCCGATCGGCCTCTTCCAGGGCAACGACCTGGCCCCGCAGTACGTCGCCGGCGGTCTGCGTCCCATGGCGAACTTGCCGGCCAACCCGCAGCCCGACTACGGCGACTCGATGCGCGAAAGCTCGCGCACCCTGCGCGCACAGGCCCGCGATCGCGAAAGTTGGTTCCGGCGCCTGCTGGCGGCGTTGGGGATGGACTGAGGCGAACCAGTCGTTTGCAGGGGCTGATCGCCCGGACCCGGCTGTTCATCCTTGACCTGCCCCCACTGAGCCGTGCCACGTGAAGCTGTAAAGTCCGTCAACCCAAGAGGACGGACATGAAGAAGAGTCGATTCACCACCGAGCAGATCATCGGGTTCATCAAGCAGGCCGATGCCGGCATGGCGGTCGCCGAGCTGGGCCGACAGCATGGCTTCAGTCCCGCCAGCTTCTATGCCTGGCGGGCCAAGTACGGCGGCATGGAGGTCGAAGACGCCAGGCGGCTCAAGGAATTGGAGGCGGAGAACAACCGGCTCAAGCCGCTGCTGGCCGAGGCGCATCTGGACATCGAGGCGCTGAAGATCGGTTTCGGGGTAAAACGCTAGCCCCGCAACGCAGGCGCGAGGCAGTCCGGCGTATGCTCGAACACACATCGTTGAGCGAGCGCCGGGCCTGCCGCCTTGCGGGGCTGTCACGCGACGCCTACCGCCACCCGCCCGAGCCGACACCTGCCACGCAGGCGTTGTCGGCACGGATCATCGAGCTGGCCCAGGTTCGACGCCGGTTCGGCTACCGCCGCTTGCACGATCTGCTGGATCAGGAGTTTCCCGGCGTGAATCACAAGAAGATCTACCGCCTGTACCGCGAGGCGAACCTCGCCGTGCGCCGGTGTAATGACCCAGCGGATCCTGCACAGGTCAGGCCGCTAACGCATACGCCTCAGCGGGGGTCTTCATGCCCAGCGCCTGATGCGGGCGCC
>JBIJAD010000448.1:0-2950 GCA_044345955.1 Lysobacteraceae bacterium | reverse complement strand
CCGAGATCGTGTTCGAAAACAGCGCGCTTGAGGACAGCGCCGCTGCCGAACTGCCGGCCGGATTGCCGGTGCGCGCCGAGTTTCCGCCCGCGCGGCGCGAGGTCGCCGACGCATCGCGATGAACGCCGCCATGCCCGCCGGAATGCAGGACGATTGCGCCATCCGTGCCCGCGGCCTCGGCAAGCGCTTCGGCGCGCTGCAGGCGGTCGACGGCGTCGATCTGCGCGTGCCGCGCGCGCACGTCTACGGTTTTCTCGGCCCGAACGGTTCGGGCAAATCGACCACGATCCGGATGCTCTGCGGCCTGCTCACGCCCAGCGCCGGCGAGATCGAAGTACTGGGGCTGTCGATCCCGCGCGAGGCGGAAGCGCTGCGCCGGCGGATCGGCTACATGACCCAGAAGTTCTCGCTGTACGAGGATCTCACCGTGCGCGAGAACCTGGAGTTCATGGCCACCGTGCAGGGCCTGCCGCGGACGCGGCGGCGGGCGCGGGTGGACGAGCTGATCGCGGCCTACGCCTTCGCCGATCGCACGAAACAACTGGCCGGCACGCTCAGCGGCGGACAGAGACAGCGGCTCGCCCTGGCCTGCGCGATCGTGCATGCCCCCGAACTGCTGTTCCTGGACGAACCGACCAGCGCGGTGGACCCGGAGTCGCGACGCGATTTCTGGGAAAAACTCTTCGATCTGGCTGATGCCGGCACCACGCTCCTGGTGTCCACGCATTACATGGACGAGGCCGAACGCTGTCACCGGATCGCGATCCTCGATGCCGGCCGCCTGGTCGCCGACGGCACGCCGGCCGAACTGACCCGCGCGCTGGCCGGACGCACCCTCGGCGTGAGCGCGCGCGAACCGCGACGCGCGCAGCTCGCGCTGCAGGCAGCACCCGGCGTGCTCAGCGTCGCCCAGATCGGCAACGCCCTGCGCGTGCTCTGCGCCGAGGCCGACATCGACGCGCTTCGTCGCACGCTGGCCGCGGCCGGCGTCGCTGCGGAGGTGACGACGATCGATCCGAATCTCGAAGACGTGTTCGTCGCCGCGACTCGCAATCGCGAAGCAGGCAGCCGCGAAGCCGGCGGCCGCGAGCGGGAGCGTGCGGCATGAAGGCGATGCAGGGGTTCGGCGTCCGCATCTTCGCGGTGATGATGAAGGAGCTGCGGCAGATGCGCCGCGACCGGCTCACGCTCGGGATGATGATCGGCATCCCGACCCTGCAACTGCTGCTGTTCGGCTTCGCGATCAACCCGGACGTGCGCGACCTGCCCGCCGCGTTCGCCGACATGGCCGATACCGCCGGCTCGCGCGCGCTGGTCCAGGATATGCTCGCGACCGGTGTGGTGCGTCAGGTCGCCGTCGCGCGCACGCCGCAGGAACTCGATGCGCTGCTCGATCGCGGCACGATCCGGATCGGCGTGCTGATTCCGCCCGACTACGAGCGTCGCCGGCTCGACGGCCGCGAAGCGGTGCAGGTGATCGTCGACGGCAGCGACACCTCGGTGCAGGCCAGCGCACGGCAACTGGCGGCGATGCCGCTGGAGGGCAGCGCCCAGCGCACCGGCCCGATCTCCGTGCTGCCGCTGTACAACCCGGAGCGTCGTGCCGCGATCAACGTGGTACCGGGCCTGATCGGCGTGATCCTGACCATGACCATGGTGATGTTCACCGCGATGGCGATCGTGCGCGAACGCGAACGCGGCAATCTCGAACTGCTGATCACCACGCCGGTGACCAGCGCCGAGCTGATGATCGGCAAGGTGCTGCCCTACATCGCCGTCGGTCTGGTCCAGACCAGCCTGGTGCTGCTGCTCGGGGTGAGCGTGTTCGACGTGCCGCTGCGCGCAGGCCTGCCCGCGATCTACGCCGCGGCCTCGCTGCTGATCCTCGCCAATCTCTCGCTCGGCCTGCTGCTCTCGACCCGCGCCCGCAGCCAGTTCCAGGCGATGCAGATGACGATGTTCCTGTTCCTGCCCTCGATCCTGCTCTCGGGCTTCATGTTCCCCTTCGACGGCATGCCGGTCGCGGCGCAATGGCTGGCCGAACTCCTGCCGCTGACTCACTTCGTGCGCCTGATCCGCGGTCTCATGCTGCGCGGTGCGGAACTGTGGACGCTCTGGCCCGACGCGCTGACATTGATCGGCTTCAGCGTCGTGATGATGGCGCTGGCGATCGTGCGCTTCCGCAAGCGGTTGGATTGAAGTTGTGGGGAATGATCGCTGCTTCGCTGCAGCGTGATCGCGGATCGACGCGACGGTGTCCCGATGGCGGGTCTGTGGCAGGCGGGTCGAGACCCGCCCTACAGCGAATCCAGAAACTCCCGCACGGCGGGGCCGAAGCGGGCGATGTCGACGAGAAAGGCGTCGTGGCCCTGGGGCGAGGGCAGGGGCAGGCAGCGGGCGTCGGCGCCGCCGGCGAGCAGGCCGTCGGCGATTTCCTGCTGCTGCTGGATCGGGAACAGGATATCGGTGTAGACACCGATCGCGATCGCGCGATCGATGCGCAGTCTCGACAGGCCTTCCTCGCAGGTGCCCTGGCAGGATTCGCCGAGATCGAACCAGTCCATCGAGCGGCTGAGGTAGAGATAGCAGTTGGGATCGAAGCGGCGCACGAAGCGGCGGGCGTGGCCTTCGAGATAGCTTTCGACCTCGAATTCGAGCCCGAACGGGTCGTCGCCGATGCGGCGGTCGGCGTCCAGGCGCACGCG
Organism: Lysobacteraceae bacterium; assembly: GCA_044345955.1. Lineage (GTDB taxonomy): Bacteria > Pseudomonadota > Gammaproteobacteria > Xanthomonadales > Xanthomonadaceae > Lysobacter_I. The sequence continues at coordinate 245 of JBIJAD010000448.1, read as the reverse complement.
GCCGAAGCGGCCGTCCCATTCCAGCGCGGAGCGATAAGTGATGACGCCGAGCTTGCGCGCCATGCGCATCCCGGCTTCCGGATAGGCCTCGTCGCTGTAGTCGCCGTGATTCCACTGCGGATCGAGCCGGATCGCTTCGCGCTGCAGCGAGCGGATCGCGATCGAGAACGGCAGCGCGCGCGCGGCGCCGGAGATGTTGATGTGGCCGTGGGCGATGCCGGGATGGCGCTGCAGCAGCGAGAGCG
>JBIJAD010000447.1:0-2956 GCA_044345955.1 Lysobacteraceae bacterium | reverse complement strand
CAGTACACCCTGCTGACCGACGACGCCGGCGAGATCGAGATGGATGTCGTCGGCCGGGTCGAGCGCATGCAGGAGGACTACGACGCGATCTGCGCGCGGATCGGCATCCCCTCGCGCGGGCTCGACAAGGTCAACAGCTCGAAGCGCGGCGACTACCGGCAGTACTACGACCAGGCCCTGATCGACGGCGTGACCGAGCTGTACCGCCGCGATCTGGAGCTGTTCGGTTATTCCTTCTGAACCATCGTCATCCGGGCCGCGCCATGCATCACGACCCCTACGCCAATCCGCGCAAGACCACCACGATCCGCCGGCTCGGGCCGGTCGACATCGCCGCGCTCAAGGCTGCGGTGCTGGCGATTCCCGAAGCGGTCTGGGATGCCGAAAACGCCGGCAAGCCCAATCGCTTCGAGGCCCTGGACAAGACCCGGCACATCGTCTTCCGCTTCGTCGACAGCGTGCGCGACTGGCGCGGTTCGCACGACCGCCCGGCCTGGGCCGAGTGGCGTGCGCTGATCGAGCCGGTGCTGCAGCGTGCGGTCGCGCCCTACGCCTACGCCAACGGCGCGTTTCCGCGGGTGATGCTGGCGCGGATGGCGCCGGCCGGCGAGATCAAGCCGCATCGCGACGCCAACGCCGCGGCGAAATGGCCGCACAAGATCCACGTGCCGCTGCTGACCAACGACAAGGTCACCTTCTACGTCGACGGCATCGGCTATCACCTGCCCGAAGGCGAGGCGGCCGAGGTCAACAACATGGGCGTGCATGCGGTGAAGAACGACGGCGAGACCGACCGCATCCATCTGATCTTCGAGTACTACGACGTCGATCAGCCGGAGCCGGCGTGGCTGGCGCGGGTGACGGCCGCTGGTTGACGCCGCTGGTTGACGCTGCGGGTTGACGACGATGCGCGACGCGAGCGCTGCCGAAGTGTTCGGTTGCGACCGCTGCTGGCCGGCGTCCGCCGACGAAGCCGATCGCGCGCGCAGGGCGTTGCGTTGGTCGGCGCGGTTGATCGAGGAACCGCATTTCAGCGTCGGCCTGCGCGACTGTCCGGTCTGCGCGCAGCGTTTCGTGTCGGTCTTCACCGAAACCATCGACTTCGTCGGCGGCGAGGACCCGCAGCGCACGATCCTGATGCCGCTGACGGAGGCCGAGGCCGCGGCGCTGGTTGCGCTGGGTGACGGGTTGACCGAGCGCGCGCTCGAAGCGATCGGCGCGGGCCGGCGCAGTCTGCATCGCGACTGGCCGAGCGATGGCGATGCGGTCAATGTCTGGGGCAGAGGCCTTTCGGTGGGGCCGCATCACTGAAGACGGCGCCGCTGCGGATATGCGGGTCGTCCAAAAAAGAAACATCCGGCGGGGCCGGATGTTTCGGGCATAGCGGGCCGCGCGTGCGCGGATGTCACATGCCGGCACCCGCAGCGGCCTGCATGGCCGCCAGGTCCGGACGGAAGATCACCATGACCACGATGCCGCCGAGCCAGATCAGGAACGGGACCTTGTTCTCGGCGAAGTTCTTGATGCCGTAATACAGGGTGTAGAAGCCGCAGATGAAGCAGAAGATGGCCGACAGCGCGCCGTCCTTCTTGGCCGCGTTGATGGTCATCCAGATCAGGCCGGCCAAGGCGATCAGAGCCCCCAGATAGTACATACGTCCTCCCCAAGTATCGTCGCCCCGTTGCGGGGCAGCCCAAGGGTAGCGGACCCGACCCGCGACGGGAAGAGCTTGAACAGGCCGCTACAGCCGGTTGAACCGGCGCACCCGGTTGAGGCGTCGGCGGATGCTGCGATCGTCGTCGAACAGGTATTCCTCGACTTCCACCTGCATGCCGTCCGCGGCCGCGAACACCTCGCGCATGGCGTAGAGCCGGCCGTTGCCCTCGAACGCCAGCCAGCGTTCTCCGTCGCGCACCACCTTGATCGCGGAGACCGAGGGCATGATCGCCTGCAGCGCCCCTGCGTCCAGCGCCTTCGCCGCGAGCAGGGCATCGCGATGGGCACGCAGCGCCTCCGCACGCTTCCGCGTGGCTTCCAGCGCGTTCTCGCGATCGATGCGGTGGATCGGTTCGAGCTGCGCCAGCGGCACCCGGACGATGCGCTTGTCGCGGCGCTTGCGGTGGATGTCCAGCACCACCTTGGCCATGTACGCATCCTTGTGATCCAGATGCGCGACTTCGCTGCGCTTGCCGAGCAGGTATCGCCACCACCTGGACAGACTCACGGCCATCGACTCAGTCGAAGCTCACCGCGTGCGCGTGCTCGCGGGTGGCGAGGAATGTCACCGCCGGCGCGCGTTCCTGGGCCAGTTGCAGATTCACCCGGGTCGGCGCGAGGTAGACCAGTTGTCCGGCGGCGTCGAGCGCGAGGTTCAGTGCGTTCTTGTCCTTGAACTCTTCCAGCTTCTTCGCGTCGTCGCAGCGGATCCAGCGCGCGGTCGCGACCTGGACCTGCTCGAAACTCGCATCGACGCCGTATTCGTCCTTCAGACGGTAGGCGACCACGTCGAACTGCAGCAGACCGACCGCGCCGAGAATCAGGTCGTTGCTCATCAGCGGACGGAAGAACTGGGTCGCGCCTTCCTCCGACAACTGCGCCAGGCCCTTCTGCAACTGCTTGAGCTTGAGCGGATCGCGCAGGCGCGCGCGGCGAAACAGCTCCGGGGCGAAGTTCGGGATGCCGGTGAACGAGAGGTTCTCGCCTTCGGTGAAGCTGTCGCCGATGGAAATGGTGCCGTGGTTGTGGATGCCGATCACGTCGCCCGGCCAGGCGCTCTCTGCGATCTCGCGGTCGCTGGCCATGAAGGTCAGCGCGTTGGCGAGCTTGATCTCCTTGCCGGTCCGCGGATGGAACGCCTTCATGCCGGCGCTGAACTTGCCCGAGCACACGCGCATGAACGCGACCCGGTCGCGGTGCTGCGGGTCCATGTTGGCCTGGATCTTGAAGACGAAGCCGG
>JBIJAD010000111.1:0-10907 GCA_044345955.1 Lysobacteraceae bacterium | reverse complement strand
GCTTCGTTGTCGCGGCCGACGATGTGGTCGATGGCATCGCGGTTCGTGTTCGACGACGACAACGAGGACTTCATGTTCGAAGTGCGTCCGGGGCGGATCAATTACCCGGGCGATCTGATCTACCGCGATCTGTACGGCTGGACCGGCAGGGTCCACTTCAGCAACCGCAGTCTGCTGGCGATGGACTGGCTGCAGGCGAACCATCCGTCGGCCCTGCGCGATCATGCGTTCGAATACAGCGGGTTCTATCCCGACCCGTTCCCGGCGCTGTACCGCGAGGCGATCGCCGCGCGCGCGCCGGCGCCCGATCGCAGCCTGCCGCCGCCCGAATCCGGCGCACTGCCGATCCCGATCGCCGAGCTGTGGCGTCCCGGTCAACTCGAGATGGTCGAACTCGGCCCCGCGGGCGATCTGCTGGCCGAGGTCGTGACCTTCAAGCGCGACGACAAGTGGCGCTGGGCGATCGATCTGGTGGATCTGGCCAGCGAGCAGATCGTCCGCCTGTACGACTCGCCCAAGCCGATCTCGCGCCTGGACTGGGCCGGCGATCGTGCGCTGATCATGAGCATCGGCGGCCGTCACGAGCCCGATGCGCTGATCGTCGTCAACATCCGCGACGCCGCCGAGGGCCGCCGATACGAGACCGTGATCGTGCCGCGCATCGGTCTGCTGGTGAAAGTGCTGCGCGACGAGCCCGGGCATATCCTGTTCCAGTCGGTCAGCCCGAACGGGCTGGTGCAGGTGCACAAGCTCGACATCCGCGATCAGGCGGCCCTGCGCAAGTTCGGCTTCAACAATCGCGACCGCCTCAATCGCGGCGTCGATCGCGATCTGTTCTGGTATGCCGACCGGCATGGACGCCTGCGCATGGCGATCGCGATCAACCGCGACGGCGATCGCGTGCTGATGCACGGGGTCGATGGCGAGTTCCGCCAGGTGCTGGTGCTGGGCGAGGACAACGACTTCCAGCCGGTGGCGCTGTCCGGCGACGGCGACCTGATCTACGGCACCGCCGAGAAGGATCGCGATCAGCGCGAACTGGTGGAATTCGATCCGGTCGCCGGCAGGATCACCCGCACCCTGTTCTCGAAGCCGGGAATCGATGTCGATGGCCCGCTGTTCGACGAGGCGGGCGATCTGGTCGGCGTCGCCTACCACCGCGACGGTCTGTTGGTCAGCGACTACTTCGAGAGCACCGACGCGAAGATCGCCGCGAGTCTGCGTGCGGCGTTCCCCGAGAAATCGGTGAGCATCCTGCAGCGCGACGCCGCCGGAAAGCGCTTCGTGCTGGGCGTGGGCGGCAGCGATCTGCCGACCAGCGTCTACGTCTACGATCGCGAACGCGGACGCGCGACGCTGATCAGCGAAACCATGCCCTGGCTGGCCGGCTACCGCTTCGCGCCGTCGCACACGATCCGTACCAAAAGCCGCGACGGGTTCGGGATCGAGGCTTATCTGACCCTGCCAGCGGCCGCCGGCAAGCGGCCGCTGGTGGTGTTCCCGCACGGCGGCCCGATCGGCGTCCGCGACAGCCGCTATTTCGACCCGGAAGTGCAGTTCCTGGCCTCGCTGGGTTATGCCGTGCTGCAGGTGAATTTCCGCGGCTCCGAAGGCTTCGGCGCCGCGTTCCGCAAGGCCGGCGAACGCAGCTACGGCAGCGCGATCGAGGACGACATCGACGCCGCGCTGACCGCGGCGCTGGCGCAGTACCCGCTCGACGACCAGCGCATGTGCGCGATGGGCGCCAGTTACGGCGGCTATTCCGCGATGGTCTCGGCGGTCCGCTGGCGCGGTCGTTTCCGTTGCGCGGTGTCGATCTCTGGGGTGAGCGACCGTGCGCTGTTCTTCACCGCCAGCGACACCGCGCGGTCGAAGGAAGGGCGCGCGCTGATCGAACAGCGCATCGGCAATCCGCGGACGGACATGGAGGAGATGCAGACCTACTCGCCGCTGTACCGCTATCGCGAGCTGGATCTGCCGGTGATGCTGGTGCACGGCGGCGAGGATTTCCGGGTCGATTACGAACACACCCGCCGGCTCGTGCGCATGCTCAATCTGGTCGACCGACCGCCGGTGCTGGTCGAACTGAAGCAGGAAGGCCACAGCATCGACGACGAGGAGAACCGCGCCAAGGTATGGGCCGCGATCGCCGGTTTCCTGCGCGCCCATCTGGGCGACCCGCTCGCGCCGCGCTGAGCGCGCGGCGCGAACATGCCCGGGGCCCGATGCTCAGGGCCGATAGGTCACGGTCAGGGTCGCGGTCGCGCCGTTGCCGATCCACAGGTAATTCGTCGCGCTCTGGTCGGCGGTGAAACGCAGACGCAACTGGGTTCGGCCGCTGCGGTTCACCGCGGCGAGACCGGCCGCCGAAAACGGCGCGCTGGTGCGGGTGCCGCCGCTGAAGGGCGGGATGTCCGCGACCGCGCTCGCGCTCGCCGCCGCGGCCCAGTCTGCGGTCTCGATCGTGCAGGCCCCGAAACAGCCGTTGCGCACGTCGATGGTCAACCGGTTGCCGGCCGGATTGCTCCACGGATCGCCCGACGCGCTGCGATAGGTCACGGTCAGCGTCGCCGACAGCACGGTCGCCCCGTCCGGCAGCGACGACGTGTCGAACGAGAGCAGCGCGCGATTGAACTTGCCGTCGGTGCCGCGGCCGATGGCGAGACCGAGGCTGCTTTCCAGGGTGCCGACCGCGGGCGATCCGCCGCCGGCGAACGCCTTGACGTAGCCGTCGTTGGCATCTTCGTTCGCGAAGTTCGCGGTGACGCTGTCGCCGATGCTGCCACCGCTCACGGTCACATTCACTGCTGCCGAAGTCCCGGTGTTGCCGACCAGATCCACCGCCCGCGCCGCCAGCGTGTGCGCGCCGTTGCTGGCGGTGGCGCTGTTCCAGACGACGTCATAGGGCGCGCCCGCGTCGGTCCCGAGCAGTGCGCCGTCGAGCAGGAATTCGACCCGCTCGACGCCGATGTTGTCGCTGGCGCTGGCGCTCACGGTCACATTGCCGCTCACGTTCGCGCCGTTCGCGGGGGCGGTGATCGTCGCGGTCGGCGGCACGCCGTCGAGATCGTCGAGACCGAAGAAGCGCGCGATGTAGTAACTCGAACACAGATTCACGTCGAGCAGATATGCACCGGCGGTGCCGCATTGGGTCTCGCCGGTGCCGGGATCGACCGGCGTGCCGTGCCCCATGCCGGTGATCGTCCAGGTTTCGACCCGCGCGACGCCGGCGGCATCGCGATACACCCGTCGCGGATAGCCGCCGATGGTTTCGCTGACATCCGCGACGCGATCGATGCCGTGGACATCGGTCCACTGTTCGAGCAGTTCGGTCTGATTGATCGGGCGTACGGTGAAATCCGCGTCGCCGTGCCAGATCGAAACGATCGGCCACGGTCCGGTCCACGACGAAGCCGCACGGACACGGTCGCCCCATTGCGCAGGGCTCAGGTCGGTGCCCGGATTCATGCACGAGAACGCGGCGCTCTGGCCGCCCGCGCAGCGATAGGGCAGGCCGGCGATGATCGCACCGCCTGCGAACACGTCCGGATACGTGGCAAGCATCACCGCGGTCATCGCGCCGCCCGCGGACAGTCCGGTGACGTACACCCGCGACGGCGCGATGCCGTGATCGGCGATCATCCGTGCGACCATCTGCCGGATCGACAGCGCCTCGCCCTGACTGCGCGTGGTGTCGCCGTTCTCGAACCAGTTGAAGCAACTGCTGCCGTTGTTCGCGCTCTGTTGCTGCGGTAGAAGCAGAGCGAAGCGGAAGCGGTCGGCGAAGCGTTGCCATCCGCTTTCGGCGTCGTAGCTGGCGGCGCTCTGCGCGCAACCATGCAGCGCGACCACCATCGGCGCGCCTGCGGGCAGCGATGCGGGCACGTACTTGAACATGCGCAGATTGCCGGGATTGCTGCCGAAGCCGGTGACTTCGGTCTGCGCGGCGGCCGGAAGGGTGAAGCCCAGCGCGATCGGCGCCAGCAGCGCGGCGAGCGCCAGACGACGCGCGCCGATGCGCTGGGGAAGCGTCCTGCAGCGCAGTGCGATGCGGCGAAGCACTTGACGAACGGCGATGGCGGACATCGGTGATACCTCCCGTGACGGATGCGCGCAGTGGGCCACAGCGCCGCACGCATCGACATTGGCCGATGGGGCAAGCTGCACTGCAGCATGCGTCACGGGGTAACGGGGTCAGGCTACTCTGAAGAAAGAAAACCCGGCCCTGAAGGCCTCTTCACGCTTTTCTTTATCAGGTCAATCGGCTTTGCCGAAAAATGACTTGCCGTCCCGAGTCGAAGGCGAGGGGTCTGCTTTTTGGCATCCAGCCCAGTCTCACGACGAGCCTTCGATGCGGCGGAAAAATCGCTTCGCCCACGACGCGGGTAAACGCGGCGTTTTTGGCAAAGCCCGGAATCTTTTCCGCGCTGGAGCGCGGGTTACTTTCTTTCGCGCAAAGAAAGTAACCAAAGAAAACTCTGCAGCTCCAATTCAAATCTGCCAACCGATTTTTGGTCAGGATTTTTCGACAAGACATCCTTGTCTTGTCGAAAAACGACGGACCTCCTGTCCGTCGCCCTCCGGGTCTCCAATTCCAGAGTGTTGCGTCTGATCGGCGACGCCGTTGATACCAATCATGATGAAACCAAGCTGGAGCAAGAGTAGAAGAAGCCTGTTTTCTCGATTCGACTCGCGGGCTACCTCAGGGTCTGAACCCATGACGGCTGACCTGACCCCGTCACGGCTCGATCGCCCGCCACCAGGCGGCGCCGCGTTCGGGCGGATCGGCAAGCGCATGTTCGCCGCCCTCGATGCCTTCGCAGAAGCGACCGTCGCCGTCCTCGCGCCAGCGTTCGATGAGGCGCAGCGCCGAGCGCCGGCTCTGCGCGGCGATGCCGATCCGGTGCCGCATCCGGGTCGGCGCCGCCGCGTCGCGCGCATCGCCTGCGGTCCAGACCTCGACGTAGGCGATGCCGGGCACACGCATCGCCAGCAGCGCATCGAGATGCTCCTCCGCGGAGCAGATCACGGTCGCGGCGAAGCCGGGATATTCCGAGACGATCAACCGCTGCAGCCCGGCGTACACCGGCACCCGGCTCTGCAGGAAACGACGTTCGCCCAGCGGCACGCAGTCGTGCAGCAGGATGTCGCCGTAGCGGTATCCGCATTCCGGCGGTGGCACTCCGATCAACTGCGCACGCACCGGATCGATCCGGCGCGCGAACACCGTCGCCGCGCGGCCCCAGGGCTCCAGGCGCAGCGCGGCCACGCCGAAACGCTCGGCGATCGGCCCGTCGCCCGGCGTCAGCGCGATGCCGCAGGCGGCCCATTGCCGCCGCGCTTCGGCCCAGTCGCCGAGTGCGGTCGCGGCGATGCCGGCGTTCCAATGGGCGCTGCGATGGGCGTTCGACTGCGCGACTGCATCGTCCGCTCCCGCCGCCGCATCAAGCGACAAGGCGTGCAGACTGCGTTCGAGGGATCCGGCCCAGTCGCGCAGATACTTGCGCACCTCGCCCTGCATCCGCGCGCAATGCGCATCGGCCGGCGCCAGCGCCGCGAGCGCATCGAAGCCGTGTCGAGCAGCGGTCAGATCGCCCTGCGCGAAGTCCGCATCGGCGCGGGCAGCGAGTGCGTCGGAGTCGATGGAACCGGGCTCTGCGGTCATGCGCGGTCGCTGCGATGGGAGCTTCGACGATCCTGCCACGGCTTTCGCCGCCTGTCGCGGCTCCGTTCGCCTGCGTGCGCGGCCCTGCTAGGATGGGCTCGTCGCCACCCGCATGCCATGCAGCCGATGGTCCCGCAGACCGAACCCGCGCCCGACGACGACACTGCCCCGGACCGCACCGCAGCAGACCGCAGCGGCCCGGGCGACGACAGTGAACAGCCGCCCGCACGCCCTTTCGTCGTGCCCTGCGTACGACTGGGCTTCGACGCACCGTGGCGCTGGCTGCACGCCGGCTGGCGCGATCTGCGCGCCGCGCCCGGGCTCAGCGCGTTGTTCGGGGTCGTGATCGTCGCGGTCAGCGCCGGCATCTCGCTGCTGGCCTGGCAGCTCGGTCGTTTCGCACTGCTGGCCACGCTGCTGTCGGGCTTCGTGTTCGTCGCGCCGTTGATCTGTGTCGGCCTGTACTGCGTGAGCCGCGCCCTGGAGCGCGGTCGCCGGCCGCGGCTGTCCGATTCCTTCGTGCTCGCGCGTCGGGTCATCGGCCAGGCCGGGGTGTTCGCGCTCGCCCAGGGGGTGGTCGTACTGGTGTGGTCGCGTGCCGGCATGATGGTCGGCGCATTCTTCCCGATCGACGACGCCAATCCCTGGGCGCTGTGGGAATTCCTCGCCATCGGCTCCGCGGTCGGTTCGGTGTTCGCCGCGATCACTTTCGCGATCGCCGCGTTCTCGCTGCCGATGATCGCCGACCGCGAGGTCGACATGATCACCGCCGGCGTCTCCAGCATCAACGCGGTGCTGCGCAACAAACCGGTGATGCTGCTGTGGGCGGCGATCATCGTCGTGCTGACCGCGATCGGTTTCGCCACCGCGCTGCTCGGTCTCGGCCTGCTGATGCCGTGGCTGGCCTACGCCGCGTGGCACGGTTATCGGGAGACGCTGGATCCGCGGGAGTGGCCGGCGCTGGATTGAACGCTGCGGATTCCGCGGCGCGCACGATGGTGCGACCGGTTGCGGGGTCGATCGCGATGCCCTGGTTCCGATCGCGGCCGACGCGCGCGATGCGACGATCCATCGCGAACGGCGTCGAATATTTTTCGAACCGGCGCGTCCTGTCGGTGCCGCATCGAGAGCAGGCGTTTCGTTTTTGACGCTGAATACGAATGCAGCCGGCCATGCTGCAGTGCGATACGGCCCTAGCATCCTTCGCGGTCGTGCGCGATGCGCGACGAGGCCCGGAGCAGGGGCCGGCCGCCCAGCAGTGCAGAGTCGAGGCTCGTCCGTGCGCGGACGGGGCAGGGAACGTTCGTCCCGCGAAAACGCGGGCTCCGCCATCCAATCGAGGAAACCGATCATGCCGTCTGTACCGAAGTCGTCCGCAGTCCTGTTTTCCGCAACGGATACGCCGCGTCGCGCGCGCAAGGGCGCGCTCCGCCTGGGCGCGGTCCTGCTGCTCTCCGCCGTCGTCGGCAACGCCCAGGCCGATGTCATCCTGCATGCGTTCAACTGGCCGTATTCCACCGTGCAGGCGCGCGCCGCGCAGATCCAGGCCGCCGGTTACCGCATCGTGCTGGTCGCGCCGGCCTACAAGTCCGAAGGCAGCGCCTGGTGGGCGCGCTACCAGCCGCAGGATTACCGGGTGATCCATCATCCGCTGGGCGACACCACCGCGTTCCGCAACATGGTGCAGGCGCTCAACGCCCGCGGCATCCGCGTCTATGCCGACGTGATCCTCAATCACATGGCCAACGAGGCCTGGAAGCGGCCGGATCTGAATTATCCGGGTTCGGCGATCCTCTCCACCTACGCCTCGAACAGCAGCTACTACAACGGCATCCGCCTGTTCGGCAATCTCTCCAACAACTTCCTCGGCGCCGGCGATTTCGGCCCGGCCTCCTGCATCGGCGACTACACCAACGTCTGGCAGGTGCAGAACTGGCGTCTGTGCGGCGGCGGCGGCGATGCCGGACTGCCCGATCTGGTCGCCAACAGTTGGGTCGTCTCGCAGCAGCAGGAATACCTGCGCCAACTCAAGGCGATCGGCGTGAAAGGTTTCCGCATCGACGCCGCGAAGCACATGCCCAACAGCCACATGAACGCGGTGCTGACCGCCGACATCAAGAGCGGCATGCACGTGTTCGGCGAGATCATCACCGGCGGCGGCTCCGGCGAGATCGAATACGACCGCTTCCTCGCCCCCTACCTGTCGGGCACCGATCACGGCGCCTACGACTTCCCGCTGTTCAACACCATCCGCGGCGCGTTCTCGTTCGGCGGCAGCATGAGCCAACTGGTCGATCCGCTGGCCTACGGCCAGGCCCTGCAGCCCTCGCGCGCGGTCACTTTCACCGTCACCCACGACATCCCGAACAACAGCGGCTTCCGCTACGCGATCATGGACCCGACCGACGAGAAGCTGGCCAACGCCTACATTCTCGGACGCAACGGCGGCGTGCCGATGATCTACTCGGACAACAACGAAAGCGGCGACAACCGCTGGGTCAACTACTACGACCGCGCCGACATCAAGGGCATGATCCGCTTCCACAACACCGTGCAGGGCGGCGACATGCAGGTGCTCTCGCACGGCAGTTGCCACATCGTCTTCCGGCGCGGCAACCAGGGCATCGTCGGCATCAACAAGTGCGGCAGCACGGTCAACGCCTCGGTCAACATGAACAACAGCGTGCTGTGGTGGTACACCAACTACACCGACACCCTGGGGTCGGGCAGCGTGGTGAACATCAGCAACGGGAACTACACCTTCAGCCTGCCGGCGCGCACCGCGCGCATGTGGATGCGCTGAGCGAGTCGACGCCCCGTTGGCCTGCGCCGGCGGGGCGTTTTGCGGCCGACGTGGGCCGATGCCCCCTGCGGCTCCGAAGACCCTGTCGCGACGCCGCCACCCGGCCGACGGCTCGCTTGCGCCCTTGACGGCGGCAGCCCGCCCCCCGGGTTCGCCGACCGTCCGTCGGAAATATTCCGTCGCACCCCCTCCGTGCGCCACCGGCCTGCGGATCGGCGCATCATGGCCGCCCATGGAGCCTCGGCGCCACGGGAGGTGAGTCATGCATGAATCCTGCGATGGACCGCGATGCAGCGCCCATAATTCGCGGCTGCAGCGGACTAGAATCCCGCCCCTGCCGGCGGGGCGATGGATCGGCCGTATGCCATGACACAGTCCGCGGGGGGCGGAACCATGATCCGAATGCAGGACGCCGCAAGGCCGTCTGTCCGTCGATGCGTCGAACCGACACGCCATCCCGGCGCGGGGCTTGGTGTTTGAGGCGCGCTCCGCCGATGCCCGGACTGTCGAAACCCGTTCCTTTCACGACCCTGTCGCCGCCGCCGGGGCGCCGCTGGCCGTGGGCGCTGGTGTTCGCGCTCGCCTCGGCGCTGACGCCCATGCAGGCGGTCGCACAGGCCGCGTCCGACCCCGCGGCCGAGACCAGGGCCCTGCTCGTCAGGATCGAGGCCGAGGTCGAGGTCGATCCGCGCCGGGCCCTGAGCCTGGCCCGCCGCGCTGTCGACCTGGCCGGCAGGGCCGGCGATCCCGCGCTGCTGCGCCGGGCCCGGATCGAACGCTGCGATGTTGCGGCCCTGGTCGATCCTCTCGGCGGTCTGGCCGAGGCCGATGCCGGCCTGGCGCTCGCCGCCGAAACCGGGGACGCCTCGGCGCTGGCCGGATTCCGGACCTGCCGCGGTTATGCCCTGGAACTGCAGGGCAAGCCCGCGGAGGCAGCGCTGGAGTTCGAGACCTCGGTGGCCCAGGCCGAACGCGCCGGCGACCGCGCCCTGCTCGCCGACGCCCTCGCCCTGCGCGGCGAGAGCCGGCACTACCACGGCCGTTACGACGAGGCGATCGCCGATCTCGACCGTGCCTACGCGCTCAATCTCGAACTGGGCCTCAAGGACGGGCAACGCTATACCCTCAACGCGATCGCCAACGTCTACAGCGACGCCAACGTCGGCGAGTACGACAAGGCGATCGGCTATTACCGCCAGTTGCTGAAGTAGGACGAGGCCGCCGGCTTGACCGGGGGCGTCGCCACCGCCCGCTTCAACATCGCCGGCGCGCTCGAGATGAAGGGCGAACTGGCCGCGGCCCTGCAGGAATACCGGCGCGCACTGGAGCTGGACACGTCGCTGGACAACCGCGCCGGCACGGCCCAGAGCGAGCGTGCGATCGGTGCGCTGCTGGTGCGTCAGGCGCGCGCCGACGAGGCGTTGCCGTGGATCGAGCGCGCGCTGGCCCATTTCCTTGAGGCCGACGACGCCGACAACATCGCCCGCACCCGGCTCACCCGCGCGCGTGCCCTGCACGTGCTCGGACGCCTGCGCGAGGCGGTGGCCGATCTCGAATTCGTCGAACGCCATTTCCGCGCCAGCGGCAATCCGCGGCAACTGGCGAAGGTCCACGAAAGCCAGGCCGACGTGTACGCCGCGCTGGGCGACTGGAAGCGCGCCTACGAGGCTTCGGTCGCGCACCGGCGGGTGCAGGAAGAACTGGACAAGCGCGCCCGCGAGCAACAGACCACGCGGCTGCGCGTGCAGTTCGACACCGCACGCAAGGAGCAGGAGAACCGCGCGCTGCTGATCGAAAACGCGCATCGCGGCGAAGCCCTGCGCAACGCCGAGCGGGTACGCTCGCTGCAGCGCCTGGCGATCCTGCTCGGCACCGCGCTGCTGATCCTGCTCGCCGCGATGGCGCTGCAGCAGGTCAACCGCGGGCGCCGGCTGAAACAACTGGCGATGACCGACGAACTGACCGCACTGCCCAACCGGCGTCACATCCTCGAGTTCTTCGAACGCACCCTGCGCGCCGCGCGCGAGCAGGGCGGCGCGTTGTCGGTGATCGCCTTCGATGTCGATCATTTCAAGCGCATCAACGACCTGCACGGCCATCACGGCGGCGACCGCGCGCTGCAGCGGATCGCGCAGGTCGCGCAGGCTTCGCTGCCCGAGGGCGCGCGGGTCGGGCGGATGGGCGGCGAGGAATTCCTGGCCGTGCTGCCGGGTGTCGCCGCCGAGCCTGCCATGGCGGCGGCCGAACGTCTGCGTCTCGCGGTCGCCGAGGCGGACCTCGACGGCCTGCGCACGCACGAGCGGATCACGGTCAGCCTGGGCGTGGTTGCGGCCGGGCCGGAGGACGACAGCGAGGCCCTGCTCAAACGGGCCGACGGCGCGCTCTACCGCGCCAAGCGGGAAGGCCGCGATCGCGCGATCGCCGGCTGATCCGCGCAGG
>JBIJAD010000445.1:0-2982 GCA_044345955.1 Lysobacteraceae bacterium | reverse complement strand
CCGCGCGCAGCCTGCATGCCGGCACCGTCGCCGCGGTCGGGCTGATCCGCGAACGCGCACGCCGCTACCGGATCGACTGCGATCTGATCGACGCCGGCGTGCTGTGGGCCAACTGGTTCCGCGACCCCGAAGTGCTGCGCGCGCGGCAACGCCTGCTGGCGGAGCATTTCGGCGTCGAGTGGCAATGGCGCGACCGCGACGAGGTCCGCGCCCTGCTGCGCACCGGGCGTTATCACGACGCATTGTTCGAGCCGGACGCCTTCCATTTCCATCCGCTGAAATACGCCCACGGCATCGCCGCGGCCGCGGAGGCGGGCGGGGCGCGGCTCTACGAGGATTCACCGGCGCTCGGGCTGTCCCGCGACGGCGCCGGTTGGCGCGTGCGCACGGCGCAGGGCGAGGTGCGCGCCGCGCAGGTGGTGTTGGCCTGCGGCGGTTATCTGGCCGGGCTGCGTCGCGAGGTGGATGCGGGCGTACTGCCGATCGCGACCTATGTGATGGTGACCGAGCCGCTCGGCGCGAGACTCGACGAGGCGATCCGCACCCGCGCCGCTGTCTACGACACCCGGTTCGCATTCGATTACTACCGGCCGCTGGCCGATACCCGGCTGCTCTGGGGCGGACGGATCTCGGTGCGGGACCGTGCGCCGGCGGCGGTGCAGCGTCTGCTGTATCGCGACCTGCTGCGGGTCTATCCGCAACTGGAGGGCGTGCGCATCGAACACGCCTGGTCCGGACTGATGAGCTATGCCCGTCACGAGATGCCGCAGATCGGCCGGATCGACGACGGCCTGTGGCTGGCGCAGGCCTTCGGCGGACATGGCGTCGCGCCGACCACCTTCGCAGGGGAGACCCTGGCTGCGGCGATCGCGGACGGCGATGACGGCTGGCGGCGATTCGGCCGCTATGGGTTGGTCTCGGCCTGCAAGCCGGTCGGTTTTCTCGGTGCCCAGGCGGGCTACTGGTGGCTGCAGGCGCGGGACTGGTGGCGCGACCGCCGGCCGGGCGCCGCCGGAGACTGAACCGCCCCGGCGCGCATGCGGGACAGGCCGTCCGTCGGCTATGCTGCGATTCTCGCGATGCCCGGGACCGGCATCGTCATCCGCCCCGGACGGCATCGGCCAGGATCAGTCCGCAGGGGGAGGCGGGGGGATGAGTGAAGTGCGCGCGACCGCGACCATGCCGGCGTCCGTCCTCGGGCGCTGTTCGGCGTGGGCGCTGATGTCGCTGCTGGTCGTCGCCCTGTGGATGGGCGCGTATTACGCCGCGCGGATGCTCGAATACGCCGATTTCGCCAGCCTCTGGTTCCCGCCGACCGCGGTGAGTTTCGCCGCCTTCGCGGTGCTGCGCTGGCGCGCCTGGCCGTCGCTGGTCGTGGCCAATGTGCTCGGCGCGATCGCGACCTTCCAGCGCGAGGGCCAGCTCCCCGGCGCCGAGATGTTCATCGATGGCTTGGGCTTCGCTTTCGTCCACTGCGTCGCGTTCTGGCTGGCCGCCGAAGCGACCCTGCAGTCGATCCCGCGCACTACCGCGCCTTCGATGGCGCGCACGGTCGGCGCCTTCCTGCTCGCCGGCATCGTCGCTTCATTGATCGCGGCGGTCGGCGGGGTGTGGGTGGCGCAACTGGTGGGACTGGTGCCCGCCGGCAACGGCTGGTCGATCATTCTGCCCTGGCTGATCGGCGACTACGCCGGTCTGATCGCCACCGGTCCGCTGATGACGCTCGGCCTGCGCGCGCTGGCCGAACGGCTGCGCATCCGCACGCCGCAGCGGCTGTACGCCTTCGACGATCTGCCGCGGCCGCAGGGGCGGCCCGGGGCCTTCGTGCTCAAGTTGCTGCTGGTGCTGGGCGCGGCCGGGCTGTCGCTGCTGGCGATTTCGCAGGCGCGCGACAACCAGCCGCTGCTGTTCATCGTGTTCATCGCGATCGTGCTGCAGTTGTGGATCGTGCACACCCAGGGCGTGATCGAATCGCTGGTCTCGATCGCCCTGTTCAGTCTCACCGTGGTGGTGCTGGTGTTCGCACTGAGTCTGGGCGCGCACGCGCTGACCCTGCAGTTCGCGATGATCACGCTGGCCGCGGGCAGTTACTTCGGACTGGCGGTGCCGATGCTCTACGCCGACAACGCGCAACTGCGGCGGCTGCTGGTGCACGACGGTCTGACCGGGGCCTACAACCGGCATTTCTTCGTCGAACTCTCGCAGCAGGCGATCCGGCAGGCGCGGATGCGCGCGCAGCCGGTGTCGATGCTGATGCTGGATCTGGACAATCTCAAACTGATCAACGACCGCCATGGCCATGCCGCGGGCGATCGGGTGCTGGCGCAGGTGGCGCAGTCGTGTCAACGCGTGCTCAGCGGCAGCGATCTGTTCGGCCGCCTCGGCGGCGACGAGTTCTGCGCGCTGCTGCCGGGGCACGACCAGGTCGCGGCGGCCGCCGTCGGCCAGCGTCTGGTGGAAGCCGTACGCGACGCACGGTTCGAACTCCACGGCCGGCTGCGGCCCAGCCTCAGCGTCGGCATCGCGACCCTGCAGGGCGACGAAGAGGATTACGACAGCCTCTGGCTGCGTGCGGATTCGGCGCTGTACGTGGCCAAGCGCGCGGGCCGCGATCAGGTGGCGCAGGAGGAGGTCGCGGAAACGCTCTGAGTCGCAACGCGAGGCGTTCCCGTGCGACGCCGAGCCGCACGGGAACACAGGCGACGGGTCACAGCGCTTCGAAGATGCCGGCCGCGCCCATGCCGGTGCCGATGCACATGGTGACCATGCCGTATTTCTGCTTGCGACGGCGCAGACCGTGGACGATGGTCGCGGTGCGCACCGCGCCGGTCGCGCCCAAGGGGTGGCCCAATGCGATCGCGCCGCCCAGCGGATTGACCTTGTCCGGGTCCAGCTCCGAATCGCGGATCACCGCAAGCGCCTGTGCGGCGAACGCTTCGTTGAGTTCGATCCAGTCGATCTGATCCTTGGTGAGCCCGCCCT
>JBIJAD010000162.1:0-8564 GCA_044345955.1 Lysobacteraceae bacterium | reverse complement strand
GTCCAGAGCTCCTCGCCCGAGTTCCGCTACCTGATGCATGGCCTTACAGCGACGTCTGGAAGCTTGCTAGACCTGATGGATATGGATGACGCGGAATATCAATCAATCCGTTTCGTCCCCAAGACGGGGGACAAGCCTCTCATCTTCTCGATCTTGGATGAAGCGCGCCGGCTCATTCGCGCCCGCGCACGTGGCCACAACCTCCTCCGATACTTAATGCTCCGGATGCACAACCAGACCATCAAGTTGCAATATTCCTCCGAATCCTGCCGATGGCTATCGAACCTTCATCTGCAGATGGGCTGCATTCCATTTGAAACCATGCCGTTTTGTACTTCTCCGCGAGGCCACAACCCGCGCTTATCCGATCTTCTCGAAGCTCTGGATGCCGGTGACCGGCGCCATGAGTTGCTCGCACGGCGGCTCCATACCAACGTCGAACAACACGGCATGTTATACACGCCTGAAGAGGACTTACAGTCCTTCGGTGATCCGAGCGGGCTGATCGCAACGTTCAATGGGAATCTCTACCACAAACACATGCATCGCAAGCTCGTTCAGGACAAGCGCCATGTCTTCATCGCTGGTTATGAAGATGAGACGGCCGATATCGTCTCAACTCTTCAAACGGTTGCAGCCGAGGGCATTGCTGGTTACACGCAAGCAGTGCAACGATGGTTGCAACAACCTCCGCACGAAATCGACGATCCAGCCAAGAAAGATGCGATCGAACGCTTGTTCAGCGACTCCCGAGTGGCTTTGATCTACGGCGCCGCAGGCACCGGAAAGTCGACCATGGTCAACCACATCGCGAATTACTTCAACGATAAGTCCAAGCTTTTCCTTGCCCACACAAATCCAGCCGTTGACAACTTGAAACGCAAGGTCGTTGCTCAAAACGCGACCTTTCGGACCATCAGTAGTCACATTCATCGAACGGGCTTCGACCCCGACTACGATCTATTGGTCATCGATGAGTGCAGCACGGTCAGCAATTCTGACTTTCTCAAGGTACTCCGGAAAGGCTCGTTCAAACTGCTTGTACTGGTAGGAGACGTCTTTCAGATCGAGTCGATCCAGTTCGGAAACTGGTTCTCGATAATCCGCTCGTTCCTCGCTCCTAGCGCAATTTTCGAGTTGACGACCCCCTATCGGACGAAGAACCAAGCGCTGCTGCGATTCTGGGACAAAGTTCGGCATATTGAGGAAGACATAGACGAAGTGATTGCGAAGAATGGCTATTCCAGCGTTCTTGACCGAACCCTCTTCGATCATATCGGAGATGATGAGGTAATTTTGTGTCTGAACTATGATGGTCTCTATGGCATCAACAACGTCAATCGCTTCCTTCAGAGTGGCAACCCCAGCCCTGCAGTTGTCTGGCGCGAGGCTACCTATAAGGTAGGGGACCCAATCCTATTCAACGAATCCGAACGCTTTCGGTCGGTACTCTATAACAACCTCAAGGGTCGAATCGTTGCAATGGTCCCTGGGCTTGGCTCTTTGCGCTTCGATGTCGAAGTGAATCGTCCGCTCAGCGCGTTCGACGTTTTGGGCACTGATTTGGAGTGGATAGAAGGATCGACCGTGCGATTTACCGTTTTTGACCATGATGCCAGCGACGACGACGATGACGCACCACACACACTGGTTCCTTTTCAGGTCGCCTATGCCGTCTCGATCCACAAAGCACAAGGATTGGAGTACGACTCGGTCAAGATCGTCGTGACCAACGCGAACGAGGATGATCTAACCCACAGCATCTTCTACACCGCGATCACGCGAGCGAGAAAGCATCTGCGGATATTCTGGACGCCGGAGACCCAGCGGAGTGTGCTGACGAACCTGCGTCGCACGGTTAACCCCAAAGATGTCCAGCTGCTTGCGGCGCGCCGCGGGCTTAAGTTCGTGCGCTAACTCTTTGGTAGCAAGCTATCCGGAAAAAAATTGCGCCGAGGATGAAGCCAAGAAGTATTCCCAGATACGTCCTGATATCTTATCCAGATCAGGAAGTTAGGCCATAAGAGGGATGTATGTTCGTCAAAAGGAAGTTTTACCCAGAGCGCACCAAGGTGATCTTTTTTGACCTTGAATATTATGTCCCACACTCAGACCGAAATCGGGATACGCCAAGTGGCATGCGATTTTCGCCTCACATGGATGGGCATAAGGTTTTGGGAGGGTGTTTCTTGACTTATCTTCCGCTGGAAGATCGTATCGGAAAGAGATGCGCTTTCTGGGAATGGAGTGTCGGCGATGAGCGCGGCGTGCTCACGGCCATCTATAAGCTCCTTGAGGCCGAGTGGAAGTCGTATTCGCATCCAACGCAAGCTGGAGCACTGATGCTGGCTGGCATAGGAATTTCCCACAGTGATGTTCCCTGCCTTATGGCCCGCACGGCGGCCCATCGGGTCGCGGAGGAACATCGTCTTTACGATGTAATCTATGGTTGTCGACAGCTCGATTTGAGCGTTGCGACTTTCTGCCAGTTTTCATTCAACAAGCGATATTACTCTTTTCCCAAGAAGAAATCGGAGCTCTATCAAAAGTACGTCAATGGGAAGCGCATGGACTCTGGCAAATCAGTCTGGGATGCGTACGAGAGCAGGGATTTTTCCGCGATAGAAGATCGGTGTGCTGAAGAGGTGGATGACTGTCTCGCCATTTATAAGGCGATGTTTGATCTAAAAACGTCGCAGGATTCGGATCTGAAACGGCTTAGGCGATTGGAGAATACGAATCTACGAGAACCGGATCAGATTAACTCCGACTAACAGGCTGCTGAAATACCTCCCTCTCGCATAGACTCTCCCTATCGCCCTTCTGCCACCCCGAGCCGCACACATCACGGCTAAAAGCAACGCCTCTCATCTTCAAACCATTCGTGGCCCTTTCGGCCCAGGATCATCCTGCGTCGGATTGTTCTGCGCCTGTGCCAACACCTGCGCCTGCTGCTGGGCCAGTGCATCCACCTTCTGCAGCGACTGTTCGACTGGTCGATCGATTGCCTGCGCCACATCAGTCACAGAGCGACGCGCAGCGGGGTCGCTTGGATCCTGCCCTTGCACGACGAACAGCAGTGTTCCGCCTGCGACCTGCGTACCGTCCTGTTGCCGTTTGCCGGTCTGGTTGATTGCGACATGATCGGGTGAGGTGATACCCGCGGCCTTCGCGTCGTGGAAAGCGCACATGGTCAGGCGTTCACTGATCGCATTGAAGCATCGACCTTGTTCCGCGTCGATGCTCGCGACACCATGCTCTAGTCGCTTGTAGAAACGATGATCAGCGTGGTCTGGATCGCGAGGGTCGGGCAGACGTGGAGCCACTGGTACCGTCGATGCAACAGAGATCTGCTCGGCTTGTGGACCGGTATTGCGCTCCTGGCTTCTCTCCTCTCGCGGCTCGTCCTCGCGTCGGTTCGCTGCTGCCATTCGCACAGGTGCCGGCGTGGCCTGCGACACGCCGTCCTCCGCTAATCCCTGTCGGTTTGCTTGACTCTGCGCCTGCCCGCGAACTTCGCGTTCTTGCTCAGATGGCCGATCGATCGCATGCGGTGACGTGTTCAATTCTGTCCGAGCCCGCTGGATTTCCTCCGGCGTGGTCACGCTTTTCGTTTCCATGCGCCGATCATCTTGGCCCACCAATGTGGCGATAGAGCCGTCAGGACGCACTTCCAAAGTGTAAGGAGACTGACCCAGGCCATCGCGCGCATGATCCTGCGTAACCGCCCTGGTCGCAGCGTCAATGTCCGCATCGGTGCGCGAGACTCCAGCTCGAGCGTAGGCATCGGCCACGGCATTGCGTAGACCGTACTCCGTTGGCGTTGGGTTGGCTCGAGCGATCGCTGCGTACTCGGATAGCTCTTGCAGCCCGGACTGTTGCGCCTGCCACGTACGGTTCAATTCCTCGCGAGTGTTGCCCGATGCCTGGTTCGTGCCGTAGAGCATTCCAGGCCTGGTCCACTCACCGTCTGCGCCTCGGGTGTAGGTATTGCCATCCGACGCCGGCAGAGTGTTGGTCTGTGCAGCCGAGTTACGGATCACTGGCGGAACAGGTTCTTTCGACGCGAATTCGCTCCAGCCGAATTGGTCGTATGCGATCTGATAACGCGAAGCGATTACGGCTGGCGTGTTGGCGGCATTGTTGGCAATGATCACCGCCGACTGGCGCTCCAGCTCTGTCGCTCGCTCAGAACTCACCGGTTCGTGCCGGGTGAGCGGTATGCGGCCATCAACGATCTCTCTGATCTCTAGCTGCCATTGCCCGGACTGCGCATCCCGCACGTACTCCCGACCGCTCTCGAATGGCGTTCGAGGCGATGCGGCATCAGCAATTGCCGGGAGTCGAAACGGGTTTTTCGGCTCAGGGGGACTCGCGAGGCCGAGCGAATAAGAGTCATTGGCGGACCGGTAATTCAACTCATCGCTCAGACGACCCACTGCGATGAGGCGCGTCTCCTCGAAGCCTCCAGCCCCATTCGGGACACGAGCCATCCGCGACCACGCTCCTTGGGGGTCTGTAGCGTTGCGCGTCCACTCATTTCCGTTGACGTCCGTTTGGGTATAGATCTGGTCAAGCTGCTTCTGATCCGCCCATTTGTCGCCGAGATAGGCACCCAATGCGCCACCGGCCGCTCCGCTCAACAACGCGCCTGGGCCTGTCCAAGAGCCAGTTGCTGCGCCATACGCGAACCCTGCACCGAAGCCAACCAGCAGGCCGCCCGTGTTTCGGCCAACAAAACGGGTTTCCGCTGCCTCGGCAGCCGCTTCGTTGCCTTGCGCCCGCAGTTCAAGGACACGATGGCCGGTGCTCACGAAATCGTAGGCCATGAGGGCTACACCTGCCGCGCCGACGACACGCACTGCCCGCCCTGAGCCAGGCGCCCCACTGCGAGGCATGTCCGCGTCCGGCACTGCGCCGCCCTCGACCACCGGTCCTCGCACCTCCGGCATCGCGGGCGCACGGACGATCGTCGGTGGCATCTCCTGGGGGAAGGTGGCGCGTAGCCTGACCTCCAAGGACTCCGATACCGGCAGTCGTCCTGCTTCATTCGCTTGTGCAACAGCGGTTCCGAGCGATTGCCTGCCTGCCGCAGGATCGCCGGCGACCGGCTTCATGCCGGGCTGCTCGACCGCATCGAGCGTCGCCACAACGTTGCCTTCTGACCGGGTGACACCTGCCCAGCGTGCCTCCTGGGCGGGCATCCTGCCGATCTCGGCGATCTGCGTTGCGTGGGCTTGTCGATACCCGTCGATATCTCCGAAGAATTCGCGAATGCGCGCATTGGCCTGTTCGCGTGTCATGCCCTGCGGCGTATTGGAATGCAGGTCGCCGTTGACCAGACCCGTCTTTAGCGTGTCGGTCAGCTCGCCGACTCTGACTGCCATGCGCTCGGCAGCGGCACGATCACCACGCAGTGCCGCGCGCCCGTCTGAGGTTTGTTCCAACTCTGCAAGCTGTTGTCTTACGCCTCGGGAATACTCACCGAGGGGGCCGCCTGGATGTGGGGAAAGATCAAGTTGAGCTGCCAGCGCACGATCAACGGGCAAGTTGAGAATGTTACGAGGGGCATGCAGGTCGAACAGCCCTTGGTTGGACAATTCCCGAAGCAGACGGCTCTGCTTGTATGCATCCTGCTCAATGACATGATGCCCCTGGAAGACCGGCGAGTCGCTCATCTGTCAAATTCCTTGTCAAAAGACTGCGGAAAGCGAAACGTGGATCAGCAATTGGCGACGTCTAGGAATTCCACACCCGCTACGTTCGCAGCGGTCACTGCGTCGTACAGGGCACGATCGCAGAACACGGTGTCTGCGAACGGCGTTCTGAATACATGTGCTGAGCCGATGATGTCTTGCTTGAACACCAAGCTCGCTCCGCCTGCGAGGCTGTAGTACTTGCCGTTGACATAGTCGCCGACCTTGATCTTCAGTCTGGAGGCTGCTTCGTCGAGAGCGTCCAGCGTGCGCATGGCATTGCAGAAGTAATGCGCTGGACCGGGAGTCCCATCAGAGAGCGTGAAGTCGCAAGCGACAAAGACGAATCCATCAGGGTCGATCGACTCGAACACGCGCTTCAACGCCTCGGAGACGATCCAGATGCCGTACAGATTTTCAAAATCGCGCGGCAGCCCGCCCTGTTCGGGCATGTGAATCAGATGCGGACGCTCCGGGTACTGATTCGGGTCACCGTTGGGTGGCTCCACGGTGTGAGCCCCAGGGAGCGCGAGTCTGCTTTCATTGGCGATCTCCAAGCCCGGGCTCTTGCCGCCACCCCAGAAGCTCGGCTCGATGATGAAGAACTTCCCTTTCTCGAACGTGTTCCCCGTTGCGACGGGGATCGGTGCATTGCTGACCATGCCGGCTTCCTTCTTGAGTTCGACGGGATACCACTGGCCATCCCGAGGTAACCCGATCCTAGCGGCCGTGCGGTAGGCGGGCAAGCGGTTAGGACGTTCGGAGCGACAAAAAGTGCAATTAGATCAATCACCTATCGGCTGGAAAGAAAAAGTCCGTTTTCCAGCCGTCCTTCCACCTGCTTTCCAGCCGCTCGGTGAATAGTGTGTGTCTCGCCCGCTGCCATTGCAGCCTGTCGAGGAACACACCATGCAAGAGCGCAACCCAGCGCAGGCCGTCACCGACGAGCCGCGCGCCTTCGATGAGACCCAACTGGCCCGACGCTGGGACATCTCCGTCCGCACCCTGCAGCAGTGGCGGCGGATGGGGATCGGGCCGATCTACCTGAAGCTCGGCAACCGGGTCAGTTACCGCCGCGAGGACATCGAGCAGTACGAGCGTCAGGCGCTGCGTCGCGGCACCGGCGAGCGCGCGCTCACATGAGCGCGACGTCAATGAGTGAGGCGATGCGCGCGGTGTCGGCGTGGGTGGATCTGTCCGTCGCTGAGCTGATGACGCTGACGCCGCTGCAGACTCTTCGCGCCGTCGAGCACCTGGAGGCGGCGACTGCGGGGCTCGATGCCCTTCGTCGCAAGTTCGATGCAGCGCTCGACGCGACTTACAGCGAGCGTGTTCGCCGCGCGTTCGAGGAGGCGGGCCAGGACGTGGGGCTCGTCGCCATCGATGCGGGCGCGGTGCGCCTTCATGTCGAGATCGCCGAACAGGTGATGTGGGATCAAGCGCAGTTGGCGGCGATGGCCGCACGCATCGCCAAAGGCGGCGAGCGGGTCGAGGAACATATCGACGTCTGTTACCACATCCCCGAGACGCGTTGGTCGAACTGGCCGACCTCACTACGTGCGTCGTTCGGCCGCGCGCGTCTCGCGACGTCCGGCCCGCCGACGTATCAACTGAATCTGCGCGAGCCCGTTTGATGCGCGTGTGAGCGTTCGTCGCTGCGGTCGGCCGCGACTCGCCGCCGCATCTTCCCTCTCTATTTGACGACCGGTGCTGCTGACGGCACCGGCGCCGGAGCCCCCATGCCCCAAGACCCCGTTCACTCGCCTGCCGAGCCGATGGTCGATGCGCGCGCCGCGCACGCCGCGCTCAAGATCCCGCTGCAGTGGCTCAACGACAAATCCCAGCGTCGGGCGCGCGGGATCCCGGCGTATCGGATCGGCCATCTGCTCCGATTTCGGCTGAGCGAGCTGGAACGATGGCGCGATCGCACCGCCACCGTGATTGCGCCTGGGCACGCGCAGCCTTCGGAGGCAGACGATGGCTGCGTCTGACAGGGGCGATCGCCACGCGTCCGGTGCATCGACAGCAGAAGACACGACCAATGCACTCCGCCTCGCGTTGCTCGAGCGCTTGGAGTCCGTGCTGGCAATCCTCTTTCCGGATGGCAAGACACGTCGCGGCACATTCCTGATCGGCGATGTGCTGGGAAGCGCAGGCGACAGTCTTGAGGTCGTGCTCACGGGTGAGAAAGCAGGTCTGTGGATCGATCGCGCCGAAGGGACGGGCGGCGATGTGTTCGATCTGATCGCCGCGCACCACCGGCTCGATGCGCGCTCCGAATTCCCCCGTGTGCTGGAAGAGGCCCGCCGCCTGCTCGGACGCGCGCCGTCATCGCCGCTGCCGAAGAGCAAGTCGCACAAACGACCGCCGACGGAGCCCCTCGGCCCGGTGACCGCGCAATGGGAGTACCGCGACATCGCCGGGCACGTGCTCGCGGTGGTGTATCGCTACGACCCGTCGGGCGGCAAGAAACAGTTTCGGCCGTGGGATGCGATGCGTCGCAAGTGGGCCGCGCCGGTGCCGCGGCCGCTGTATCACCAGCCGGGCATCGCCAGCGCCGACACGATCGTGCTGGTCGAGGGCGAAAAATGCGCCCAAGCGCTGATCGAGGCCGGCGTTGTCGCCACCACGGCGATGCACGGTGCGAATGCGCCGATCGAGAAGACCGACTGGACGCCGTTGGCCGGCAAGGCGCTGCTGATCTGGCCCGATCGCGACCGGCCCGGTTGGGAGTACGCGATGGCAGTGGCACAGGCGGCACTGGCCACAGGCGCGACGGCCTGCGACGTGCTGCTGCCGCCCGAGGACAAACCGGAGGGTTGGGACGCGGCCGACGCGTTGGCGGAGGGGGTCGATGTTGCCGGCTTC
>JBIJAD010000108.1:0-11010 GCA_044345955.1 Lysobacteraceae bacterium | reverse complement strand
GGCGTTTCGCCGTGGCGTGCGAGGAGGATGCGCATCGGTTCGTCCTCACACCTGCTGCAGCGAAAGGATGCCCGGCGTCGTCTTGAGCATGGCGAGTTGTTCGTCGTTGAGCGGCTTGTCGACCGTGATCGCCGCGCGCGCCTGACCGTCGCCGGCCGCGCCGAGCGCGAAGTTCACGATGTTCACGCCGGCCGCGCCGAGTTGCGAACCGACCGTGCCGATCATGCCGGGGCGGTCTTCGTTGCGCATCAGCAGTACCGTGGCCAGCGGGTCGAACTCGATCTCGACGCCGTCCAGACGCACCACGCGCGGGCCGCGATGCAGGGTGGCCTCGATCTCGCGGGTGCGCACCTGCCCGGCGCTGTTCTCGCCGATCACCCGCACCCGCAGCAGGCGATCGAAACCGTCGCCGTCGCCGCCGATGGTCTCGGCGACGGTGAGCCCGCGCTCGGCGGCTTCGTGCAGCGCGTTCACCGGCGTGACCCGGCCGGAGGCGGTGCCCAGCAGTGCGGCGACCAGCAGACGGGTCAGCGGCCTGGTGTCGAGCGCCTCGGTACGGCCGGCGTAGGTGATTTCCAGTCGCGTCGGCGCGCGCACCAGACGCACCGCGAGCCGGCCCAGCGCCGACATCAGCGGCATCCACGGCCCCACTTCGCGCGCGGCCTCGGCGGTGAGCGGCGGCAGGTTGACGCAGCCGGCGACCGCGCCGGTGGCGGCGAAATCGATGATCTGGCGGGCCAGGATCGTGCTGACCGCCTGCTGCGCTTCGCTGGTTGACGCGCCCAGGTGCGGGGTGAGGATCAGCCGCGGATGCGCGCGCAGCGGCGAGTCGGCCTGCAGCGGCTCGGTGACGAAGGTGTCGAGCGCGGCGCCGGACAGATGTCCCTCGTCGAGCAGGCGCAGCAGCGCGTCTTCGTCCACCAGTCCACCGCGCGCGGCGTTGATGAGATACGCACCTTTCTTCATCGCGCGCATCTGCGCTTCGCCGATGAGATTGGTGGTGTCCTTGGTACGCGGAATGTGCAGGGTGATGATGTCGGCCCAGGCCAGCAGTTCGTCCAGCGACTTCAGCGGCACGCTGCCCTTGCCGGCAGCCGAGGGCGGCAGGAACGGATCGTAGGCCGCCACGTCCATGCCGATGCCCTGGGCCTTGCGCGCGACCGTGCCGCCGATCCGGCCGAGGCCGATGACGCCGAGTTTCTTGCCTTCCAGCTCGAAGCCGGTGAGCCCGGACTTCGGCCACTGCCCGGCCTTCATGCCGGCATCGGCCTTCGGAATGTGCCGGGCCAGCGCGAACAGCAGCGAGATCGCGTGTTCGGCCGCGGCCAGGGTGTTGCCGTCGGGGGCGTTCATCACCGCGATCCCGCGCGCGGTCGCGGCGTCCACGTCGATGGTGTCGACGCCGGCGCCGGCGCGGCCGATGACCTTCAACTGCTTCGCGCCTTCGAGGGCCTCGGCCGGCACCCGGGTGGCCGAACGCACCAGCAGCGCGTCGACGCCCGCCAGTGCGGCGGCCAGCGCGGCGGGTTCCTTGATCGGATCGGAGATTTCGACGGTCCATCCCGCGTCGCGGAACATCGCCAGACCGTCTTCGTGGATACCGTCGCAAGCCAGCACTTTCATTTTTCAGCTCCAGAGGGGGAAGGAATCCCGCGGAGCCCTGCAAGCCGGCACGACGCAAACGAATCGCTCATCTCATGGAGCGGGACCGATGACGCTGGTCCGGCGGATCGTCCTCGGCCTGGGGCCGGGCAGGCGATCCACCTGCGGGTCGGGAGACGGGGCCGGCTGGCATGGGAATCCGCGACGGCCATCAGCCTAGCAGACCCGCGGCCGAAGACAACCCCGGCCCGACTGCGCCGTGCCTGGGGCCCGCCGCTGAATACGTCACCATGCCCGACCCACCGCCTGCTGGCCGCGTTGGCGACGGCCACACCGCACGGCTACCATCCGGGCATGCCGGTCGAATCGATCATCCCCTTCCTCGACGCCGAGTCGCTGAAGCCCGCCGAGGACACCGAACTCGGCGTCATCCTCTCGTCCAGCGCGAATCTGGGCTGGGACGGCATCCATATCGAGCGCGGCCGCAATCAGGGCTTCCGCGCCGACAATGTGGTGGTGCCGCAGCATTACTTCGCGATGAACTTCGGCACCGAACTGCGCTGGCGCAGCAAGCTCAAGGGCGACTTCGTGCCACTGGCGACCCAGTCCGGCGAAATCTGGGTGAATCCGGCGAACACGGCGTTCACCAACATCGTCGACGAACCCAGCGAGTTCGTGCTGCTGACCATCGAGCCGAACAAACTCACCCAGGCGGTGTTCGATTCGAAACTCGCGCGGCCGTTCGCGTACCGGCAACAGTTCAACGCCAGCGACCCGCTGCTGCGCGCGCTGATCCTCGGCTTTCTGGCCGAGGCCGAAAGCGGTGGCGGCAACGGCCGGGTGCTGATCGATTCGCTGACCACTGCGTTCGCGGTGCATTACATCCAGAACTACGGCCTGGGCGTGCCGGAAGACGCCGGCCCGCGCGAAGGCCTCGACGCACGACGGCTGAAGCGCGCGATGGATCTGCTGGACAGCCGCTTCGCGGAGGATCTCTCGCTCGACGACATCGCCCGCGATGTAGCGATGAGCAAATTCCACCTCATCCGGCAGTTCAAACTCTCCACAGGCCTGTCGCCGTATCAGTATCTGCTCAAGCGCCGACTCGAACGCGCCAAGGCGCTGTTGCTGCAAGGCGACCTGCCGATCGGCCAGATCGCACTCGCGGTCGGCTTCGGCGATCAGAGCCAATTCAACAAGCACTTCAAGCGCGAATACGGCATCACCCCGGCGGCGCTGCGACGCGGGTGAGACCGGCGGCGGTCGCGCGGCCTTCGCGCAATTTCCGACAAAACCCCCGCAACCATCGCCAAGCCCCGGCGGGGCGCAGTCCGGAAGATGGCCTCACTTCCCACGCATGAGGCCACACCGATGAAAAACACCCTTCTGGGCGGCGCGCTCGCGCTTTCCATCTGCGGCGAAGCCTTCGCCGGCAATGTCCGCACCGAATCCGTCTCATTCCGGATCGACGGCGAACACATCGCCGGCACCCTGTATCTGCCCGAAAACGGCACCGGCGAACGACTGCCGGCGGTGGTGCTCACCGGCTCTCTGACCTCGGTCAAGGAGCAGATGAGTGGGACCTATGCCCGCGAATTCGCCGAGCGCGGCCTGATCGCGTTGGCGTTCGACCATCGCCACTACGGCCGCAGCGGCGGCGCGCTGCGCCAGTTCGAATCGCCGGCGGCGAAGGCCGAGGATCTCAACGCCGCGGTCGCCTACCTGCAATCGCGCGGCGATGTGCACGGCGACAGGATCGCGCTGGTCGGCGTATGCACCGGCGGCGGCAACGTGCTCGACGCCGCGGCGGCCAATCCCGAGATCGCCGCGGTCGTGAGCATCGTCGGCTGGCTGGTCGAACCGTCGCTGACGCCTGCGCTGTACGGCGGCGAAGACAGAGTCCGCCGTCTGATCGAGGACAGCCGCGAAATCGCCGCCAGCGACACGGTCGAGTACGTCCAGACCTACGGCCCCACCGGCAGTGGCGCTGCGCATGAGGGCGACTTCGACTACTACATGAACCCGCAGCGCGGCGCGATCCCGGCCTGGAGCAACCGTCTCGCGGTCCGGTCCTGGGATGCGTGGCTGAACTTCGATCCGGTGGCGTCCGCCGCCGAAGTGAAGGCCCCGACCCTGCTCATCCATTCCGAAGCCGCGGCGCTGCCCGACCAGGCGCGCAAGGTCCATGCGCGGCTGCCCGGCGACAACAAGCAACTGGTCTGGATGCCCGGCGGCCATTTCGACTTCTACGACGACCCGGAAACGATCTCCGCCGCCGTCGACGCCGCCACCGATTTCCTGCGCAGCCGATTCTGAGCGCGATCAGCCCCGCCCTTCCGATCGCGCAATTTTCGCCTAATGCCACGCAAGGATCGCCAAGCCCCGAGGCCGTGCGATCCGGATCATTCCATCACGCCCCTACCCCGCATCGAGGACCCCGCCATGAACGCCAACCATATCCTCCGCACGCTCTCCGCCGCCTTGGCTCTGGCCGTCTCGGCCGACGCCTTCGCCGGCAACATCCGCACCGAATCCGTCAGTTTCGACAGCCACGGCGCCCGCCTCGCCGGCACCCTGTACCTGCCCGAGAACGGCACCGGCAGCAAACTGCCGGCCGTGGTCGTCACCGGCGCCTGGATGACCGTGAAGGAACAAATGCCTTCCGTCTACGCCCGCGAGCTGGCCGAACGCGGTTTCGCCGCGCTGATCTTCGACTTCCGCGGCTGGGGCCAGTCCGCCGGCACGCCGCGCAACATGGAGAACCCGGCGATGAAGATCGCCGACATCGACGCCGCGGTGCGCTATCTCGATTCCCGCGACGACATCGACGACAGCCGGATCAACGGCCTGGGCATCTGCGCCAGCGCCGGCTACATGGCCGCGGTCGCCGCGAACAATCCGAAGCTCGGCAACCTCGCTCTGGTCGCGCCCTGGCTGCACGATGCCGTGATCGTCGAACAGGTCTACGGCGGCAAGGACAGCGTGGCCAAGCTGATCGCCACCAGCCGCAGCGCCGAAGCCGCCAATCGCCGCGGCCAGCCGCAGTTGGTGCCCGCGGCGAGCAAGACCGACCGCAGTGCAGTGATGTTCGACGTGCCCTATTACACCGAAGCCGATCGCGGCCTGATCCCGGCCTGGGACAACAAGTTCAACCTCGCTTCGTGGGAAGGCTGGCTGACCTTCGATGCGCTGCAATACGCGCCGAAGATCGACAACCCCACCCTGATCGTGCACAGCGAAGCCGCGGCGATCCCGCACGGCGCCAAACAGTTCGCGAAGACCCTCGCCGGCCCGGCGCGCGAAGTGTGGCTGGACAACGTCAACCAGTTCGACTTCTACGATCGAGAACAGCCGGTCGATCGCGCCGCGGACGCGGTCGCCGGATTCTTCGCCACCAACGCCACGCGGACCCTCGCTCCGCTCGGCGCACCGGAGACCTCGAAGGTGATCTCGGTGGTGTCCTCGATCCCGCTGGCGGTCGATCTGGCCCGCTACGACCTCGCCGAAGCCGCATTCGCGCCTGAGATCGTCATCGACTACACCAGCCTGTGGGGCGGCGAGCCGCAGCGCATGGCGCCCGCCGAGCTGATGGCCGCCTGGCGCGGGATCGTCCCCGGCTTCGACGCGACCTGGCACGAACTCGACGAGGTGCGCGCCGAGGTGAACGGCGACCGCGCCACTGCCACTGCTTTCGTCGACGGCCGCCACTGGCTCGACGGCAGGCTGTGGCGCCCGGTCGGCAACTATCGCTGGGAATTGCGCAAGATCGGCGGCGATTGGAAAGTCACCCGTATGACCTTCGCGATGACGCAGGAGATCGGCGATCGCAGCGTCGCGCAGTCGGCGATGGCACGTGCGAAAGCCGCCGTCCTCACCGGTCGTTGAACAAGCCCGGGCCGGTGTCCAAGGCATTGCGGCCGGCCGATTTCCGCCGCGCTTGAACGCGCCGGACGCATCCACCGCATGGGCAAGCCCCCGGCTCACGATCAACCGGACAGAGCAGATCAACTTCTCTCCCATAACGAGGACATCATGAACGATACGACTGATACTTCGCGCCGGCGTTTTCTCGGCACGGGCCTGAGCGCCGCGATAGGCGGCACGATCGCAACCGCAACACTCGGATCTGCCATCGCGCAGAACCCGCAGGAGGTGGAATCCGGTCCGCTGACGGGCAAAGTCGCGCTGATCACGGGCGCCGCGCGCGGAATCGGGCGCGCGATCGCGGAAACCTACGCGAAGGCCGGTGCATCCGTCGTGCTGTTCGACATCGCCAACCCTCGTGCGATCACCAGCGGCAAGGGTTACAGGCTTGCCACGCCCGAGGATCTCGACGACGCGCTGCAAGCGGCTGCACGCCATGGTGGCCGAGCGATCAAGTTCGTCGGCGATGTGCGAAGACTGCAGGACATCCAACGCGCCATGCAGGAAGCAGCGGATCGCTTCGGAGGGCTGGACATCGTCGTCGCGAACGCTGGCTACGTCGCATGGCACAGCATCGAGGAAGGCACGGAACGCCAGGTGGACGACGTGGTGCAAGTCAATCTCAACGGTGTCTGGAAAACGATCCATGCCGCGATTCCGCATCTCAAACGGCGCGGCAGCGGCCGGATCATCACCCTGTCTTCGATCGGCGGCCGCGCCGGATTCGCCGGAAACGGCATCTATACAGCGACAAAATGGGCGGTGATCGGCCTGACCAAGCAGGCGGCGGTTGAATTGGGTCCGAGCAACATCGCCGTCAACTCGATCGCCCCAGGCCCGGTCGATACGCCGATGTACCGTTCGGAAGGTCAAATCGCCTCGATGGGCCTGAAAACCGCCGAGGACCAGGACAAGGCCCTGAACCCGATACTCCCCCTCGGCGATCGCGCCTCGCTCTCGCCGCAGGATATCGCCGATACCGCTTTGTTCCTCGCCAGCGATGCCGCAAAGACCATCTCCGGCGCGACGATCGATGTCGCACTGGGATTCAACGCCGGTTACACGGCTTGAATTCCGGACGCGCATCCCCTGCTGGTCTTTTCGCCGCAACCGATGCACTCTGAATACCCGACGCTCGCCGCGAGATGCCGCCATGCCCAATGTAGAAGGAGAATTCGAGATCAAACGCGACATGCAGCCGAACTGCGACCTCGGCGACGAGGTGTCGGCGATGCACGTGCGTTTCGACAAGCGATTCCACGGTCCGCTGGACGCGACCGGCGTGGTCCAGATGCTGGGGTTCATGACCGCGACCGAGGGCTCGGGCGCCTATGTCGCGATCGAGCGGATCGTGGGCACGCTGGAGGGCCGCAGCGGCAGCTTCGTGATGCAGCATGCCGGCACCATGGACCGCGGCGAGCGCGCACTGAGTGTGAACGTGGTTCCGGACTCGGCCACGGGTGAACTGACCGGCCTGCGCGGCACGCTGCAGATCGACATCGTCGACGGACGTCACTACTACCGCTTCGATTACGCGCTGCCGGACCGGCAGGCGCCGGGGGACTGAATCAGACCACGCGGTTGCGTCCGGCGCTTTTCGCCTGGTAGAGCGCCGCGTCGGCACGGGCGACGAAATCCGACAGCGTCTCGCCGGAATGCAGTTCGCTCACGCCGATGCTCACGGTCATGCCGACCGCGGCATCCTCGACGTGGGCGCGGATGCGTTCGCCCAGATGCCGGATGTCGTCGAGGCCGCAGCCCGGCGCCACGATCGCGAACTCCTCGCCGCCGTAACGCGCGACCAGCGTATCGCCGCGCACGCTTTCGGACAGGCAGCGCGAGACCCGGATCAGCGCATCGTCTCCGGCCTGATGGCCGTTGCTGTCGTTGTAGGTCTTGAAATGATCCACGTCGATCAGCGCCAACCCGAGGCGCGATCCGACATCCTGCGCACGCGCTGCGGCCTGCTGCAGGAAGGCGTCGAACTTGCGGCGGTTGGCGATCCCGGTGAGACCGTCGCGATCGGCAAGATCCTGCAGGCTGAAATTCAGTTGCTCCAGATCCCGGGTGCGCTCGCGCACCAGCGCATCGAGTTCGAGATTCCGGCTGCGCAGGGCGGCGAGTCGCCGGCGCTGGCGCCGGATCAGCGCGAACACGACGATCAGACTGGTCAGCGCGATGAGCACCGGGAGGAACCAGGGGCGCTGATACCAGCGCGGAATGATCTCGAAGGCATACGGCGGCGCGAGAATCGGCGGCGCATTGCCGACCCTGGCGCGTACGTGCAGGGTGTACTTGCCGGGCGGCAGCGAGAAGAAGCGGACGTTGGGCTGGCTGCCGACTTCGGTCCAGGCATCGTCGAAACCTTCCAGCCGGAACTGGAAACGCTTGTCGCTCGCTCCGGAGAAATCGGTCAGGGCCAGATCGAATTCGAGCGAGGCGCCGCTCATCAGGAACTCGGGCGCCCGATCGAGCGGCAGCAGCGACGCCGGCTCGCCGACGCGATCCAGGCGCACCCGGGCGATGCGCAGGGTGGCGCGATTCGGCGTAGCGCCGGCACGCGAATGCGGATCGCCGGCGGCTCTGCCCTCGACGGACATGGGCTCGACGGTGCGCCCCAGATAGCGGATCAGCATGCCGTTCGCCGCGATCAGTGCATCGCCATCGGGCAGCGCCAGCAGGTGCTGGAAAGCGCCGTCCGCCGGCCGGGCATGCAGCAACGCCGCCCAGCGTCCGGCGCCGTCCATGCGATAAGCCGTGTGATAGCTGTAGGCCCACCGATCCCCGTTTTCCGACGCGACCACGGCGACGATCTCGTCGCTGCCGAGCAGTCCACCCAACCCGCCCAGGGTGTCTTCGACGAATTCGCCCGCGCGATAGCGGAACAATCCGGCCCCGGTGCTGACGATCGCACCGTCCGGCGTCGCGCTGACCTTCGCGGCCATGGTCGCACCGTAGCGCAGGCCCTGCGCCGGGCCGAAGCGCGTCACCCGGAAACCGTCGGGATGGCGCGGATCGAAGGTCGCCAGCGCCAGACCGTTCTCGTCGCTGCCCAGCAGGATGCCCTCCGGTGTCGCGGCGAGCGAACTGACCAGCCAGGGCGTCCTGCTGTGCCGTCCGACCTCGACATAACCGCGGCCCGTGCGTTTGAGCAGCACCGCCCCGAATTCGGAACCGACCCACAGATATCCGGGATGCACCGGGTCCATCAGCAGGGTCCGCGGATACAGATCGTCCTTGCCGATGACCGTGACGCGTCCGTTTTCGATGCGATTCAGGCTGCGCGACTCGGCCAGCAGCAGACCGACATCGTCTTCCAGCAGAAACCAGGCCTCGTTGGTCGTCCAGTCCTGCCGAAGCAGCGGGCGGTCCAGATCGCCGCCGTCGAAAGGCGCGCGATAGATGCCGGCACCGGTGGACAGATAGAGCATGTCGCCGATCCGCTGCGCCGCGTACACCGAACCCTCGATGCCCGCTTCCTTGCCGTAGCGCAACCAGCGATACGGCCAATCCACCCGGATCAGGCCCTGGTCGTCGACGCTCAGCAACGCGCCGTCGTCGTCGACCGACACCTCGGGCAGGAAGCCGCCGCCGACCGGGATCGATTCGAAGCGCCGCGTCTTCAGATCGAAGATGCGCAAGGCGCCGTCGAAACTGCCGAACGCGAACCGGCCATCGCCCAACGCCACGCCGTTGTTGATCTGGACGGGATCGCCGGCGGGCGCGACATCGTCGAGCGTCTCGACCCGACCGTTCCTGAAAAGCTTCATCGTTCCGGACACGTCCGTGATCAGCACCCCGCCGTCCTCCAGGAGGAACAGGTTGTAGATCAACGCGGCCGACAATGCGTCGGTGCCGGCGATCGGCACGAAGCCGTCGCCGTCGAGGCGTCGCAGCCCTTCGCCGCGCCACTGCAGCCAGAGTTCGTCGCCGACGCGGTCGATCTCGCCGAAACGGCCTTCGTGATGCCAGTAACCGGCGCGGGCGCCGGAGGCGTCGACCGCGAACACGTCGCGCAGGCCGCGGAAATAGACGCGTCCCCGGAATTCGGTGATCTGCCAGATGTCGGCGAAATTGGCCTCCGCATAGCCGGCTTCGACGAGATCGCGACGGAACATCGGCGCGAGATCGACATATTCCAGGCTGCCGTCCGGCAATGTGCGCAGATAACCGAAACAATCGCTGCCGCCCACCCACAGGCGCCCGCGCGCATCCGCGTGCAGCGCGCGCACCGCGCCGGGCTTCGGGGTCTTCAGCCATGTCCAGCGGCTGCCGTCGAAGCGCAGGATGCCGCTGCTGCCGCCGACGTAAATGTGCCGGAACCGGTCCTGCTCGACCGCGAAATACTGCGGATAGACGCGCAGATCCGGCGAGATCCGGGTGAACTGCGGCTCCGCGGCGAACGCCGCGCCGATCGCGAACAGCAACGGCAGCGCGAACGACCACGCGATGCTTCGCCGCATGCAGCCCCCTGGGTGATGCCGCCGATCGGGTCCCGAGGCCGGCGCGGCGGTCCTGGCGGACCGGCCTCGCCCTCAGCCTCGCAAGAGTGCCGACCGTTTGCAAGCGCCTTTGCGACAGGGTCCGATGTGGATCGCGGCCACGGTCGGAGATCACGTTTTACGAACCCCTGCGGCGCTAGAGTCGGGACGCCGGATCCCCCGGCGCGACTTCACGAAAAAGGAACGAACGATGAAGACCACGATCCAGCGCCGCAGCACCAGAATCGCACTCGCCCTCGGCGCCGCACTCGCCATCGGCGTCGCGGTGGCGGCCGCACCCGGCCCGACCTCGCCGGGCGAGTTCTATTACTACTTCAACGCCAGCGGCCAGGTCATCGGCTATCGCGCGATCGACTGCAACGGGAACGCCAGCGGCTGGGGCAAGACCAGCACCCGCGACGAGAACGGTTATCAGCTCTGTCTGCCGAACGACTGACCGCGACGGCGGTCGATGCCGCGGATACGGAAACGGCGGTCGATGCCGCGGATACGGAAACGGCGGTCGATGCCGCGGATACGGAAACGGCGGCCGAAGCCGCCGTTTCCGCCATGACCCATGGCTCCGGGCGATTCATTTCTTCGCCGGCACACCCATTTCCTGCAGCAACTGCGGCGCCGGGAACACTTCCTGCATGATCCAGCGCATGTAGCGCTGATCGACCGAGATCATGCGGTTGACGCTGCCGTCGTAGACCCAGTTGGAGCTGACCGACTCCCAGTTGCCGTCGAAGGCCAGGCCGACCAGGCGGCCGTTGGCATCGAGTACCGGCGAGCCGGAATTGCCGCCGGTGATGTCGAGGTCGGAGAGGAAGTTGACCGGCACCGTGCCGAGCCGGCGATCGGCCAGCCCGCCGTAACGCTTGGCCGCGATCGCGTCGAGCTGCGCCTGCGGCGCGGCGAACGGTTCCTGACCGGTGGCCTTCTGCGCCACTTCCTCCAGCAGCGTGAACGGCTTCTGGCGGCTGCCGTCGCGCTTCACGTA
>JBIJAD010000201.1:0-7117 GCA_044345955.1 Lysobacteraceae bacterium | reverse complement strand
AAGCCACCGCGATCCGCCTGCGTCCGGTGCTGATGACCACCGCGGCGCTGGTGTTCGCGATGATCCCGCTGCTGATCGCCAGCGGTCCGGGCGCGGCCGCGCGCTTCTCGATGGGCACGGTGATCGCCGCGGGCATGACGCTCGGCACCGCGTTCACGCTGTTCGTGCTGCCGGCGTTCTACATCTACCTCGCACGCGATCACGCGAAGACGACGCGTGCGTCTGCACCGGAATTGCCGGGGCAACCGCAGGCGGTGTGATCCATCGCCATCGGGTTGCGTGAGGCGGGCCTTGGCCCGCCGTTGCGACTTCCCGACCGAAACCCGCAACGATCGGAATCGCTCCGATCACCGTGCACAGTGGCTGGAATCGTTGCCATGGCGGGCCAAGGCCCGCCCTACGCGATCGGCGAGAGCAGCGCGGCGATGTCCAGATGTCCGGCCATCGCCACCGCATCCGCGCCCGGCGCATGCGGCAGCACGCCGAGGCACGGTGCCGGCAGGGCATCGCTGAGCATCGCCAGGTAGTCGTCGCGTTCGGCGAATGCGGGGTCGACACTGCTGCCGATCCAGCCCGCGAACGGCAGGCCATCGGCGAGGATCGCGCGCGCGCTCAGCCGGGCGTGGCTCAGACAGCCCAGGCGCAGCCCGATCACCAGCAGCACCGGCGCATCGATCGCGCGTGCGAGCGTCGACTGGTCCAGGCCCTCGTCCATCGGCGCCAGCCAGCCGCCGGCGCCTTCGACCACCACCGCGTCGGCACGCG
Source organism: Lysobacteraceae bacterium (assembly GCA_044345955.1). Lineage (GTDB taxonomy): Bacteria > Pseudomonadota > Gammaproteobacteria > Xanthomonadales > Xanthomonadaceae > Lysobacter_I. The sequence goes on along the minus strand of JBIJAD010000201.1, from coordinate 6,352 downwards.
CCGCCAGCCGCGCATGCGCGGCGAGCAGCGCCGGCAGCGCCACGCGCACGCCCATCGCGCGCGCGGCGAGCTGCGGCGCGGTCGGAATCTCCAGCGCATACGGGTTCACGTCGGCGTAATCCGGACGCGGGTCGGACGCGGCCTGCAGCGCCAGCGCATCCTCGTTGCACAGCCCCTCGGGCGTGCGTTCGCAGCCGCTGGCCACCGGCTTCATGCCCACCGTGCGCAGGCCCGCGGCGCGCAAGCGATGCATCAGTGCGGTCGCGGCCACGGTCTTGCCCACGCCGGTGTCGGTGCCGGTGACGAACCAGTTGCGCGCGACGCGGCTCATGCGTGATGTCCCGCGGCGGGCTTCTCGTCCGCAGCCGCGGTCCGTGCGGCGTGCCGGCGCGCGCCGTAGCGCCACAGCACCAGACCCATCACCGCATACACCCACATCGGCGCGCCGACCAGCCAATACAGCGCCGGCGACATCGGCAGCGCGAGCAGCAGCAGACTCAGCGCCATGCTCGCCAGCGCCGAGAACGTCATGATCCGGTGGATGCCGATCTCGGTTTCGGTCGCATGGCGTTCACCCGCGTCCAGTTGCAACGACTCGGCCAGACGCAGTGCGTGCGCATTGAGCCACCAGATCAACCCGGCCATCGCGCCGAAGCCGAGGGCATAGACCATGAACACGGTCTGCAGGTCCTGCAGCCAGTCGCCGCCGAGTCCGCCCAGTTCGTTCGGCACCCAGCCGCCGGTCAGCAGCGACAGCCCGGCGGACGTGACCATGCGCAGCGGATAGACGTAGATCATCACCACCAGCACGAGCGCCATGCTGAGTACGGTCGAGACGGTGTCGTCGAGGCCGAAACGCCGGCTCCAGCGGTTGTGCGAGACCCAGAACACGCCGAGCAGCACGAAACAGATCGCGAAGGTCGGCACCCGGCGCAGGGCGTCTCCCAGTTCGGCCACGGTGTCGGGCAGATCGTTGAACACGATCGCCAGCAGGGTCAGCGAAAACGCGAAGGCGGCGTCGACGAAGGTCTCCAGGCGGGTGACCTGCTCGCCGCGCTGGCGGAAGCCGTCGGGAAGCCTCTTTCCGTTGGCGTTCATGAGGGGGGTCTCCGGGCGTCGGGGCGGCAGCCGGCGGTGCCGGCTTGCTACACTGCGGCGATGAGTTTCGCATCGATTCCGCTCTCCGGCAGCAAGCCGGAACAGTACGCCCAGCTCGCCGCCCAGGCCGAGGCCCTGATCCACGGGGAACGCGACCGCATCGCCAACGCGGCGAATCTTTCGGCGCTGGTCCATCACGCGCTGCCCGACCTGAACTGGGTCGGTTTCTACTTCTTCGACGGGACCGAGCTGGTGGTCGGCCCCTTCCAGGGCCTGCCGGCCTGCGTGCGCATTCCGCTGGACAAGGGCGTCTGCGGCGCGGCGGCGCGGACCGGGCAGACCCAGCGGGTGGCCGATGTCCACGCCTTCCCCGGCCACATCGCCTGCGACGCGGCCTCGCGCTCCGAGCTGGTGGTGCCGCTGCTGCGGGACGGGGCACTGATCGGGGTGTTCGACCTGGACAGTCCGGTTCCCGACCGCTTCGACGTTGAAGATCAGACAGGCCTGGAAGCCATCGCCGCGATCTTCGTGCGCAGTCTGGGCACGGACGGCTGAGCGTTCCGGCCCGCCCTTTCTCCATCATCGAGACGCCATGAACGCCCCGCTGAAACTCCGCAACATCGGCCCCAAGAGCGCTGCCTGGCTGCGTCAGGTGGGTCTGCGCACGGAAGAAGACCTGCGCGCGATCGGCGCACTGGAAGCGTTCATGCGGGTCAAGCGCGCGGGCTTCAAACCCAGCCTGAATCTGCTCTACGCCCTCGAAGGCGCGCTGCTGGGCTGCCACTGGCAGGAAGTCCCCGCCGAGCGTCGCAGCGAACTGCTGGTCGCCGCCGATGCGGCGATCGCGCTGCTGCCGCCGCCGCGCGGCCGGCCGGCCGCCGCGCCGGTCACCACCACCCACATGGCGCGCGAGGAAGCCGCCCCGGCCTTCCGCCTGTTCGACGAACCCGACAGCGGCGACTGAATCGTACCCGCTCCGATCGGAGCCGCTGCGATCGGCTACACTGCGCGCGCTTCGCGGTGATCCGAGGACGCTCGTCCGAGGATTGAAACGGGAAGCCGGTGCGCGTCGATCCCGATCCGACGCAAGGCCGGCGCTGCCCCCGCAACGGTAAGTGCGTCAAGCCGCCGCATCCGCCACTGTGGTTCGCCACGGGAAGGCGCGACGGCCGAACGGAAGCCCCGAAGGGCATTCGCCTGTCATGGGCATCTCCGTTCACGCGCGAGCCCGGAGACCGGCCACGAGGCGTCACGGTTGCGATGCGGAGGGCGTCGCGGTGCGCGTCGTCGTGCGCCCGCGCGGCTCCGCTCGCTGTTTTCCTCTCTGTTCGCGACTCCTCCGCCCTTTTCACCGCGCGGGTGCGCGCGATGGAGTTCCGAATGTTCTTCCGTCAACTACCGCTGGCGCTGGCCGTCCCGGCCGCGCTCGCGACCTGCTTTTCTCCTCACGTCCATGCGCAGTCCGAAGACCGCGCCGAATCGCTCGACGCGGTCGTGGTGACCGCGACCCGGACCGCGATCACCGCCGACGAGAGTCTGGCGCCGGTCGAAGTGCTCGATGCCGACACGATCCGCCGCAGTCAGGCGCGTTCGCTGGTCGATCTGCTGCGCGGCCGCGCCGGCATCAACCTGACCAACCAGGGCGGCGCCGGCAAACTCACCACCGTGTCGCTGCGCGGCGCCGAAACCGACCAGGTGCTGGTGCTGATCGACGGCGTGCGCGTGGGTTCCGCGACCAGCGGCCTGACCGCGCTGCAGGACCTGCCGGTCGAGATGATCGAACGGATCGAGATCGTGCGCGGCCCGCGCTCCAGCCTGTACGGCTCGGAGGCGCTCGGCGGCGTGATCCAGATCTTCACCCGCCGCGATCGCGGCGCCGCGACCTTCCGTTTCAACGTCGGCGCCGGCAGCCACGGCCATCGCGAAGGCGGGCTCGGCATCGGCGGCAGCGGCGCGGTGTCGGAGAGCACCACCGGCTGGTTCGGCGTCGACGCCAGCCTGCAGCGCACCGACGGCATCGACGCCTGCCGCGGTGCCGGATTCCCGGTCTTCGCCGGCTGTTTCGTCGACGGCCAGACCGATCGCGACGGCTATCGCCGACACGCCTTTTCGCTGCGCGGCGGGCTGGCGTTCGGCGAGCGCGTCGAGCTGCAGGCGCATGCGCTGCGGATGAGCGGCCACAACGACTACGACGGCGGCTTCGTCGACAATTCCGACATCGTGCAGCGGGTGCTCGGTGCGCAGTTGCGCTGGAAAGTCGGTGCTGCGGTCGATCTGCGCTTCGGCGTCGGCAGTCATCTCGACCGCTCCGACAACTTCCTCGCCGACGCGCCGCAGGGCCTGTTCGTCACCCGCCGCGACAGCGCCACCGCGCAGGCCGACATCGCGCTGGCCGACGATCATCTGCTCAGCGTCGGCGCGGACTGGCTGCGCGATCGGGTCGGCGGCGATACCGGTTACGTCGTCGACCGTCGCGGCAACCGCGCCGCGTTCGCGCAGTACCAGGGCCGCTTCGGCGCGCAGGATCTGCAGCTCGCACTGCGGCGCGACGACAACGATCAATTCGGCGGCGAAACCACCGGCAACGCCGCCTGGGGGGTGAGCTTCGCCGAACGCTGGCGTATCACCGCCGGTTACGGCACCGCGTTCAAGGCGCCGAGCTTCAACGAACTGTATTTCCCCGGTTTCGGCAACCCCGCGCTGCGTCCGGAGTCCTCGCGCACGCTGGAGGCCGGGATCGGCTGGCGCGGCGAACGCGCCTCGCTGCGGCTGGATGCATTCGCCACCCGCGCCGAGGACCTGATCGCCTTCAACGCCGCCACCTTCAGCCCCGACAACATCGAACGTGCGCGTCTGCACGGCGCCGAGCTGCGTTTCGACGGCGAAGCGCTGGGCTGGACCCTCGGCGCGAGTGCGAGCTGGCTGCGGACCGAGAACCGCGCGCCGGGCCCCAACCGCGGCAAGGACCTGCCGCGCCGAGCGGGCGAGACCCTGCGGATCGAACTGGACCGTGCCTTCGGCGATTTCTCGGTGGGCTTCACCGGCCTCGCCGAAGGGGCGCGCTGGGACGATCTGGCCAACACCCGCCGTCTCGACGGCTTCGCGACCCTCGATGTCCGCGCCGAATATCGTTTCGGCCGCGACTGGACCCTGCAGGGACGGGTCGCCAACCTGTTCGACGAACACTACGAAACCGCGTCCTTCTACCGCCAGCCGGGTCGCGAGTATTTCGTCTCGCTGCGCTTCCTGCCGCAGCGCTGAGCGGGCGGCGACGGCGCCGGGCAAGGTCGCAGCGCCCTGCCCGGACCGTCCTTGTGGCCCCCCGGGGCGCGTGCTACAACAGTTCGCGCCCCGCCGCCGTTCGCAGACGCATGCCCCGTCCGGGGCGTCTCCCCATGCCCAGCAAGACCGATCCCAGAACCGCCCCCGCCAACGCACGACTGTTCGTCGTGCGGCCCGCCAGCGCCTCGGTGCCCTCGCCGGCCGCGACGCTGTCGCGCCTGAAGGACGAGCGGCGGCTGGTCGATGTCGCCCGGCTCAAGGGCAGTCGGCGCGGCTGGGTGGTGCAGGTACCGCAGACCGCGAAACCCGAGCGGCAGGTCTGGAACGATCTGCGCAAGGCACTGGGCGAGGACTTCAACGTGATTCCCGCACTGGGCGACGAGCGCGGGGGCTATCGCTATCCGACCGGTTATCTGTCGCTGCGTTTCGAATCCGGCGCCACGCCCGAGGCCCTGCGGCAGATCGCGCGCCAGCACCATCTGAAGTTCGTCCGTCGCGAGCAGTTCACCGACAAGCAGGCGTTGTTCAAGCCGGAAAAGGGCGGGCAGGCGTTCCTGCCGGCGCTGCTGGAAAAGATCGCCCGCGACAAGAGCGTGGACGACGTCTGGCTGGACGCCGAAAGCGTCTATCACCGCGGCTGAGCACGATCGCCGGACGACTCCAGGGAAGGACATGACGATCAGGAAAGCGCCGCACCGCGGCCCCAGGCGCGCCCATCCGGGCGCGGCACAGCCGGCTCCCGACCATCGCCCCGCGTCGGCCGACGTGTCCACGCTCGCCGACTCCACGGCCCTGGAAGCCGCGACCACCATCGAACATATGGAGCCGGTGCGCGACCCCAGCCAGCTCGACGAGACCGAACGCCGGATGGCCGCCTTCGTCTCACGCCATTTCTTCCATCTCGCCGGGCCGGTCGCGGTGCGCACATCGGCGCGGCGGGGGCCGGCGGCGCTGAAGGCACGCGACGCGCTGCCGCCGACGCCGCCCGAGGTCGCGATCTACCGCGACCCCGCCAGCCGTCGTCTGCGTCTGCTGCATCGCGAACTGGTGCTGCAGTTCCACCCCGGGCTGGACCCGCGCGCGCATCGCGCCCTGCTCGAACGTCACGATCTGCAACTGGCGCCGCAAAGCCGGATAGGCGCCGATCTGCTGGTCGCCATCCCGCGCGATCCTGGCTGCCACGGCGATGCGCTTTGCGACCTCGCCCGCACGGTCGATGCAGACCCCGATCTGTTGCTCGCGGCGCCGGATTTCGTCAGCCAGTTCAGCCGCGGCGCACGTCGACGCGCGGCAGGCGCGCCGCCGACGCAGCAATGGCATCTGGATCGCGTCGGCGCGGCCGAAGCGTGGGCGCATACGCGCGGCAAGCGCACGGTGCGCATCGCGATTCTCGACGATGGCGTCGATGTCGATCACCCCGCACTGCGCCCCAACCTGTACCGGCGGCCGGTGCCGGACGAGAAACGCGATCTGTACGGCCGCGATTTCTGCGTGAGCCCGCGCGCCCGCGGTCATTTCGATCCGCGGCCCAAGGGCTTCGACGACGATCACCCGGGCTTCGAGTGGAACGACATCCACGGCACGCCCTGCGCCGGCGTCGCCGCGGGCGCGGGACCGCGCGCCTACGGTCTGGCGCCGGGCTGCCGGCTGCTGCCGGTCAAGGTGTTCACCGCGCTGCCGCGCGCGATCGACGAGGAGGGCGACCACACCTTCGCCAGCGACAGCGCGGTCGCCGCGGCGATCCGCTACGCCGCACTGGAAGCGCACGCCGACATCCTGTCCTGCTCCTGGGGCGGCCTGCCCAGCAAACCGCTGCTGCAGGCCTTCCGCGACGCCGCCACCGACGGCCGCGACGGCCGCGGCGCGCTGATCGTCTGCGCCGCCGGCAACGACGGCGTCGACGCCATCGACTACCCGGCCTCCGACCCGCATGCTATCGCGATCGGCGCCTCGACCGATCGCGAACGCCGCG
>JBIJAD010000374.1:0-3896 GCA_044345955.1 Lysobacteraceae bacterium | reverse complement strand
GCCCACCCACCCGCTTCTATGGGGGTGGGGCGCTCCGCCCCCCCCCCAACGCCGCGCGCCCTACTCCAATCGCGGCCGCAAACTGTGGGTGGTCGCGCCCTCCGACGGCGGCGATCGCGGCATCTTCACCACCGATGTCGCGCAGCGCGGTCGCGGCTACAACCCCGGCCTCGCCACCCACGGCGGCCGCGACGGTCTGTACTGCAACGATTTCGGCGGCACGTCGTCGGCCACGCCGCTGGTCGCCGGGCTGTGCGCGCTGCTGTTGTCGGTCGACCCCGCACTGACGCGCGACGACGTGCAGCGGGTGCTGGCCGAGACCGCGGTGAAGATCGGCCCGGCCTCGGCCTACGATGCCGACGGCCATTCCCTGCAATACGGGCACGGGCGGATCGACGCCGCGGGCGCGGTCGCGCGGGTCATCGGCGCGAAGCCCGCCGGCGCACGCGGCAGAACACCTGCGAAGGTGCCGGCTGCGAAGAAGCCGGCAACGAAAAAGCCCGCGGCGAAAAGGCCCGCCGCGAAAACGACGACAAGCGGGAAGCCGGCGACGATCCGTCCGACCAGGGCTCGCCCGGCCGCACCTCGCCGCGGTGCGCGCACCCGGCGCGGCGGGTCCTGAATCACGACAGGTCCGGCGGCGCGAACAACTCCGGCTGCGGCGGCAGCAGCGCCTCGCGATCGCGGAAACCGCCCAGGCCCACGCCGACCAGCCGATAGCGGGTGCGCGACGGCAGCCCGACCCGTTCGCGCAGCGCCAGCGCGATCGTCGTGAAGACCTCCAGCGACACCGGCGGCGTGTCCGGCGTGTGGCTGCGGGTGAGGATGCGGAACTCCGCCGTCTTCAGCTTGAGCACCACGGTGCGGCCGATGCGCTCGGTCTTGCGCGCGGCGTTCCAGGCCTTCTCCGCCAGCGCGCGGATCATCGGCTCCAGTTCGTCCAGGCGCAGATCGCGTTCGAAGGTGTCCTCGGCGGAGATCGACTGCACCGGCTGATCGGGCTCGACCGGACGTGCGTCGATGCCCTGCGCCAGCGCATGCAGACGCAGACCGAAGCTGCCGAACTCGCGCTGCAGCCGCGTCTCGCCCAGCGTGCGCAGCTCGCCGACCGTACCGACACCGAGCGCCGCGAGTTTTTCCTGCATCACCTTGCCGACACCGGGAATCCGCCCCACCGGCAGCGGGGTGAGGAAATCGAAGGCCTGCTCCGGGCGGATCACGAACAGCCCGTCGGGCTTGCGCCAATCGGAGGCGATCTTGGCCAGGAATTTGTTCGGCGCCACGCCCGCCGATGCGGTGAGCTGCGTCTCCTCGCGGATCTGCGCGCGGATGATCTGCGCGATCGCGGTCGCGCTGGGCAGATCGCCGTTCGCCAGCCGGGTCTTGGGCTCGGTCACGTCCAGATACGCCTCGTCCAGCGACAGCGGCTCGATCAGATCGGTATGCCGGGCGAAGATCTCGCGCACCTGCCGCGACACCGCCTTGTAGCGCGGGAAATCCGGCGGCACGAACACCGCCTCCGGGCACAGCCGCTCCGCGCGCAGCGCCGGCATCGCCGAACGCACCCCGAACCTGCGCGCCTCGTACGACGCCGCGCACACCACCGAACGCGCGCCGCGCCAGGCGACGACGACCGGCCGTCCGCGCAGCGTCGGGTCGTCGCGCTGCTCGACCGATGCGTAGAACGCATCCATGTCGATGTGGAGGATCTTGCGCATGCGCGCATGATGCCGCAGACGCGCCGCCGCCGCGCGGGCCGCGCGTCGTCGCTGTGCGGTCATCGCCGCAGGACGGGCGCCGTCAGTGCAGGCGGGCGGCGCGGGCCGGCAGCGGCGGTTTGCGCTGCGGATCGAGCGCGCCGAGGATCCGCACCAGATCGCGGTAGGTCGCGGCGAGCTGCGCGTACAGCGCCGCATAGGCCGCGCGGCTGGCCTCGGCGACGCCGAGGTACGCGCTGCGGCCGAGATCGGCGAAATAGTCCGCGCTCACCCGCCGACGCTCGGCCAAGCCCGGATACAGCCCGGCCACCAGCAGACAGCGGTCGCCGACATCGCGCAGAGCTTCGGCCCGCGCCCGCGCCGGCAACGCCTGCGCCTGCAGCCAGTCCAGCGCCTGCGCGCGCTCGAAGAACCGCGGCTCGCGCTGATGGCGCAGCAGCACGAACACCAGATAACTCTCGCAGTCCTCGTCCAGCGCGCAACCGGCGCGCGCACCGGCCTCGCGCACCAGCGCCTGCCACAACTCGGCCGGCGCCCCCTGTCGGAATGCATCGAACATCGTGGCTCTCCCGCAGCGTATCGCAGGAAAACCATAGCCAATCCGCGGCGCGCGCGCTGGCAGGCGGCGGGCACGAGTGCCAGTTGCGACGATGTTCGCAATCCGGCGCGGCAGGGACTCAGCCGGGCGCGTCCTCACGCCCCAGCCACGGCACTTCGACCGCGGCCTCGCCGGCGAACGCGCGAGCGATCGCGGCGTCGGCGTGTTCGGTGTCGATGCCCTGTTCGCGATACCAGGCCGGGTTGTAGTAACTGTGGGCGTAGCGCTCGCCGCCGTCGCAGAGGATGCTGACGATCGAACCGCTGCCGCCTTCGCGGCGCATGCGGTCGGCCGCCGCCAACACGCCGATCAGGTTGGTACCGGTGGAACCGCCGACGCGACGCGCGAGCAGCGCGCCGACCCGGCGCATGGCGGCGAGGCTCAGGGCATCGGGCACCTTGACCATGGCGTCGATGCAGTCGGCGATGAAGCTCGCCTCGACCCGCGGCCGGCCGATGCCTTCGATGATCGAGCCGCAGGGATGATGCAGATCGTGACGCGGCTGGCCGCGCAGGGCGCCGGCGTAATGGTCGTAGAACACCGAATGCTCGGGATCGGCGCACAGCACCCGGGTGGGATGGCCGCGATAACGCACGTAGCGCCCGAGGGTCGCGCCGGTGCCGCCGGTGCCGGGGCTGCACACGATCCAGGCCGGCACCGGATGCGGTTCCTGCGCCATCTGCAGGAAGATCGATTCGGCGATGTTGTTGTTGGCGCGCCAGTCGGTCGCGCGTTCGGCGTAGGTGAACTGGTCCATGAAATGTCCGCCGCTCTCGCGCGCCAGCCGCGCGGACTCGGCGTTGATCGCGGCCGGATCGTCGATCAGATGACAGCGGCCGCCGTGGAATTCGATCGCACGCAGTTTGTCCGGCGAGGTGCCCGCGGGCATCACCGCGACGAACGGCAGCCCGAGCAGACGCGCGAAATACGCCTCCGAGATCGCGGTCGAACCGCTGGACGCCTCGATCACCGGCGCGCCCTCGCGCAGCCAGCCGTTGGCCAGTGCGTACAGGAACAGCGAACGCGCCAGACGATGCTTCAGACTGCCGGTGGGGTGACTGGATTCGTCCTTGAGATACACGTCGATGCCGGGAAAGCCCGGCAACGAAAGCGGGATCAGATGGGTGTCGGCCGATCGATTGAAATCGGCCTCGATCCTGCGGATGGCGGCGGCGGTCCAGGTGCGATGCGACATGGGAACCCGGTATGCAAGGATTCGGCGCTCGCATCCGCGCATCGCCGCCGCGCGCCGGCGGCGACGATGCGAAAACTCACTCCACCGTCACCGACTTCGCCAGATTGCGCGGCTTGTCGACGTCGGTGCCGCGGGCGAGGGCGGCGTGGTAGGCGAGCAGTTGCACCGGGATCGCATGCACGATCGGCGAGAGCACGCCGACGTGGCGCGGGGTGCGGATCACGTGCACGCCTTCGGATTCGCTGAAGTGGCTGTCGGCATCGGTGAAGACGTACATCTCGCCGCCGCGGGCGCGCACTTCCTGGATGTTGGACTTCACCTTCTCCAGCAGGCTGTCGTTGGGGGCGATCACCACCACCGGCATCTGCGCGTCGACCAGCGCCAG
>JBIJAD010000107.1:0-11031 GCA_044345955.1 Lysobacteraceae bacterium | reverse complement strand
GAGCACGACGCCGCCGGGCGCACAGGCCGCGACCGCACGCGCGAGCAGCGCCCGCGCCTCCGCGCGCTGGCGCGGCGGCAGCAGCAACACCAGCGGATAACGCGTCGCCTCCTCCGGAGCGTCGGGATCGTGCACCTGATCGTGCACCTGATCGCGCACCTGATCGCGCACATGCCAACCCGACCGGGTCAGCCGATCGGCCTCGGGCCTGAAACTCTGCTCGCAGACCAGCCCCGGGCGCGCGGCCGCGCGCAGCGGCCAGCCGTCGCGGGCGCGCAGGAACAGCGCGCCTCCCGTCTGCGGCCACGCCAAGTCGCCCGTCGAGAACGGCAGCAGCAGGACTTCGAGGGCGGCGTCGCCATGGTCAGCGGCCATGGCGAAGGCGGGCGCGATCGGACATCCACACATTGTAAGTCGACCGGGTGTGAGGTTTCCCGCCCCGCCGCGAATCATGTGAGCATCCCCGCCACGTACCGATGCCCGTGATCGCCGCCGACGCCCCGATGGATTCGACCCGCACCCGCTTCGCTGCCCTGCTCGACGCGCACCGCGGCATCGTGTTCAAGGTCGCGAACGCCTACTGCCGCGATCCGCACGACCGTCAGGACATGGTGCAGGAGATCGCCACGCAGGCCTGGCGGGCATTCGCCCGATACGATCCGTCGCGACCGTTCCCGACCTGGCTGTACCGCATCGCGCTGAACGTGGCGATCTCCTCGCTGCGCAAACAGCGGCTGCGTCCCGGCCAGTCGTCGCTCGATGCCGGCAGCGGCGACGACCATCAGGCCGGCGTACCGCCGGAAGCGGTGGCGGTCGAAGACCATGCCGCCGAGCACGAACGCAAGGAACGCGTGATCGCGCTGTATGCGGTGATCGACCAGCTCGACCCGCTGGATCGTGCGCTGATGCTGCTGTGGCTGGACGACCGCAGCCAACGCGAGATCGCCGACATCCTCGGCATCAGCGAAAGCAACGTGGCGACCAAATTGAACCGACTGAAACAACGCATGCGCGAGCGTCTTGCGGACTATCGCTGAAGGCTGGCCGCCCCCCGACCGAGGTATCAAACCAATGAGTACGACCATGGATCTCGACGATCTGAAACAGGCCTGGCAATCGATCGATCAACGACTGCAGAAGCAGGAAGCTCTGCAACGCGCGCTGCTGCGCGAACGGAAGGCCGGCGGCCTGCGCCGGATACTCGGCGGCTTCGCGTGGGAGCAGATTTCCGTGGCCGTATTGTGCATGCTCGGCGTCTTCCTGTCGGCATCCGCCGGCGATGGCAAGGACGCTTCGATCGCGGCGAGCGTCTCGGCGCTGGTCTGCACCTTCTACTTTCTGGCGGCGACCGCGGGCATGTTCTGGGTCATCCAGCGCATCGGCGACATCGACTACGCCGCTCCGGTCGTCCAGATCCAGCAACGACTGGCCGCACTGCGCGCGACCTACGTCAAGGTCGGCCTATGGGTCGGCATGCCCTGGCTGCTGTTGTGGCTGCCGTTCGCGGTCGTCGCACTCGACGCGATCGCGGGCATCGACCTCGGCCATCGGCTGGAAGCGACGTACTGGTTGACGAACGTCGGATTCGCGATCGTCGCCTGCGGCCTGCTGTTCGTTTTCTATCGCTGGTCGCAGCGCACACCGGATTCCGGGCTCGCCCGCGCCCTGCGCGACGGCCTCACCGGCCGCAGCCTGCGCCGCGCGCAGGCGGAGGTGGAGGCGCTGAAGCAGTACGCCGAGGAGTGAGCCAAACACGGATGTCCGTATCGGAGGAGCGATTGTTCGCCGTGTGCGCTCCCGCTCCCCAACCCCTCCCGCGCAATGGGAGAGGGGCAACATCCGGTGTCGATGCAGGCCGCTTCACGGACGCGATGTTTTCTGCAGAGCGGATCTGCGATCCGCTCTGCAAAAGCGCGGGTTTCGGCATGCGGCCGAGAAGCCGCGTCGCGATCGCCCGCCTCGTCAGTTGTCCAGCTCGCGCAACGTGATCGAGGGCGCGATGTCGAGCACCCTCCGGGTCGCGAACAGGCCGGCGACCAGTGCGGCGAGCATGCCGAGCGCGGCGCCGGTGGCGGCCATCGCCCAGTCGATCTCCCAGGGCAGATCGAACACGCGGGTGGCGACCACACCGGCGAGGATGCTGGCGGCGATGGCCGCGACCAGGCCGGAGAGCAGGCCGATCGCGGCGAATTCCGACGCCTGGGCCATGCGCAACTGGCGCCGGCTGCCGCCGAGGGCGCGCATCACGCCGCCTTCGCGCAGACGCTCGTCCTGGCTGGCGCTGACCGCGGCCAGCAGTACCAGCACGCCGGCGGCGAGCGAGAACCAGAACACCACCTGCACCACCATCGCGACCTGGTCGCCGATGCTCTTGACCTGGGTGAGGATGGCATCGACGTCGATCACCGACAGATTCGGGAAGCGCGTGACAAGCCCCGCGGTGAAGCGGGTGGCTTCAGGCGGCACTTTCACCGCGGTGATGTAGCTGCCGGCGTAATCCTCGAGCGCACCGGGCGAAGCGATCACGAAGAAGTTGGGGCGGAAACTCTCCCATTCGACCGTGCGCAGGCTGGTGACGGTGGCCTCGAAACGCTGCCCGGCGATGTCGAAGGCGACCTTGTCGCCGAGCTTCCAGCCCAGCGCGACTGCGAATTCCTCCTCCACCGAGATTTCCGGCTTCGCCAGCCGCTTCCCGTTCGGCCACAGCTTGCCGGCGACGATCTTGTTGTCGTCGCCGACGCCGTCGGCCATCGACAGATTGAATTCGCGCTCGGCCATCCGTCGCGCACGATCGCCGTTGGCGGCGTAGTTCGCGCCGGTGACGGCCTTGCCGTTGTGCGCGATCAGACGGCCGCGGATCATCGGGTACAGGGTCGGCTCGGCCACGCCCTGTGCGGCGATGTAGGCGCGCACCTCGGCCATCTGGTCGGGCTGCACGTTGATGATGAAGCGATTGGGCGCGTCTTCGGACAGCGACAGCCGCCAGCGATCGAGCAGATCGGTGCGCACGAAGGTCAGCAGCAGCAGCGCCATCAGACCGAGTCCGAGCGCGGACACCTGGGCGATGCTGGTCGCGGCACGGCGGCTGACGTTGGCGAGGCCGTAGCGCAGACTGCCTCGCAGACGGCTGCGCAGACGGCGCACCAGCAGGATCAGCCCGAACGCGATCGCCGCCAGGGCCGCAAGCGTGAGCGCGATGCCGGCGAGCATGGTCAGGCCGAGCGTGGCGGACCCGGCCTGCCACCACAGCAGCGCGGCCAGCCCGGCGAAACCGGCCAGCGCGACCAGCCAGGCGCTGGGTTCGGCGACATCCAGATCGCGACGCAGCACGCGCAGCGCGGGCACCCGCCGCAGCGCCAGCACCGGCGGCGCGCCGAACGCGATCAGCACCACCAGACCCACGCCGAGGCCCTGAATCGCCGGCATGATCCCGGCCGGCGGAATATCGACCTGGAGTTCCTGCGCCAGCCACGCGCCCACCGCCCACTGCAGACCGAACGCGATCGCGATGCCGACCAGACTCGCGATCAGGCCCAGGATCAACAGTTCGCCGATGTGGATCGCGGCGAGCGTGCGCTGGCTGGCGCCGAGGCAGCGCATCACCGCGGCGCCGGACAGATGGCGCTCACTGTGCCGACGCGCCGCCATCGCCACCGCCACCGCCGCCAGCACCACCGACACCAGCGCGGCGAGACCGAGAAAACGGCCGGCGCGATCGAGCGCCGAGCGGATCTCGGGACGCGCATCGGCAATGGTTTCGAGTCGCTGGCCGCGGCCGAGCGCGGCGCGCACCGTGGTCGCGAAGCGTTCGACCGCAGCGGCGTCGCCGGCGATCACGAGTTTGTAACCGACCCGGCTGCCGGGCTGGATCAGACCGGTCGCCGGCAGATCCGGCAACGCGATGAACACCTTGGGCGCGACATTGAAATAGTCGATGGCGCCGTCGGGCTCCTGCAGCACCAGCGCGGCGAGGCGCAGTTCCTGCTCGCCGATGCCGATGCGGTCGCCGACCTTCGCGCCCAGCGCATCGGCGCCGGCGCGGCTCAGCCACAACGTGCCCGGCGCAGGACCACCCTCGGCCTCGCGTTCGCCGCGCGCATCGACGACGCGGAACTTGCCGCGCAGCGGGAAACCATCGCCAAGCGCGCGCAGTTCGCCAAGCTTGAGTTGCGCGGTGTCGCCCTCGCCGAGCCGGATCATGGTCGGCAGCTCGACGGTTTCGGTCCGCTGCAGCCCGGAGGCCTGCGCGGCCTCGCGGATCGCGCCGCGGATGGGCGCATCGCCTCGCACCACCGCATCGCCGCCGAGCAGGCGGTTGGCCTCGATCGCCAATGCGCGCCCGGCGCGATCGGTCACGAACCCGACCGCCGTCACCGCGATCACCGCCAGCACCACCGCGGCGATCAGGATGCGGATATCGCCGGCGGCCAGATCGCGTCGCAGTTGGCGCCAGGCCAGGGGGAGCAGTTTCATGCCCGTCGCACTCATGCGACCAACCGCCCGCCGTCGAGACGCAGGGCACGGTCGCAGCGCACGGCCAGATGCTCGTCGTGGGTCACCAGCACCAGGGTGGTGCCGGCATCGGCATTGAGGCCGAACAGCAGTTCGACGATCGCCTGCCCGGTGCGGGTGTCGAGATTGCCGGTGGGCTCGTCCGCGAACAGCAGCGCCGGCCGGGTCACGAACGCGCGCGCCAGCGCCACGCGCTGCTGCTCGCCGCCGGAGAGCTGACGCGGGTAGTGATCGAGACGTTCGCTCAGTCCGACCTTGCCCAGAATCTCGCGCGCCGGACCTTCCACATCGGCATCGCCGCGCAGCTCAAGCGGCAGCATCACGTTCTCCAGTGCCGTCAACGAAGGCAGCAACTGGAAGCTCTGGAACACGAAGCCGACCTTCTCGCCTCGCACCTTCGCCCGCCCGTCCTCGTCGAGCGTCGACAGCGGCGCCCCGTCCAGCAGCACCCGGCCGTCGCTGGGCGTGTCCAGCCCGGCCATCAGCGCCAGCAGCGTGCTCTTGCCCGAACCGGAGGCGCCGACGATCGCGATCCGCTCCCCGGCCGCGATCCGGAAGTCCACGCCCTGCAGGATCGTCAGCTCGCCCGTGGGCAGCCGCACCCGCTTGCCGAGCCCCTCGACGGTGAGCGCGGGCGGCGCTGTCGCCACCCGCCCCGCATGGGCGGCCTCGGCAGGCGCGACGGCAGACGGGGTGGCGGGGCTTGCATCATCCGGGTGCAGGGTCATGGCGGGCACGGGCAGGGGGCGAAAGGGGGATATTGGGCGCGGCAGCGGCCAAGGCAAGGCCAGGCGGGCACCCAACTGATGGCATGTACGGGGTGTGGGCGGGGGTGGATGCGGCCCAGGGACCTCAGCCTGCTGATCGAACCCAATACGGCACAAGCCACATGAATCGGATATGGGGATGCTATTGCGACGGAAGTCACGGACCACCCATCATCGAATTCCGCATCCGCTATTGAACACTCATGGACCCGACCTCTCTTGCGTTTCTGTTCCTCGACGAGGCCATGGACGAACACCTCGACCTCGTGGCACTAATCGGTGTTCTCGTCGATCAACAGAAGTATCGAGATGTCCGAGATGCAATGTGCAAACTAGTCTGGGACATTACCGAGCCCCCTCCGAACACCGTTACCATGCCCGTCGAGCTTCATGGGAGCAGACTGCTGTCTGAACTCAACGAACTACCGGCAGAGGAGTTGGACCGCAAACGAGTTGACGTTTTTCGCCGTTGCGTGGAGATCGTCAATGCACATGAGTTATCCTTGATTCGTAACTGTTACTTGAATCGATCGGAAATTTCCGATCTTCTAAGAAGACACGATCCCGCGCTGTATTCGCTCAACTTCCATGGGGTGATGAGTCTAATTCACGCCCACATGGAAAATAACCTTGTCATCCCCGTCATGGACGGAATTCCAGGCAGTTCCTCTGCAAAGAAAGCTCCACGCATCAACCCCGTGCTAATCCGCGCATTCGCCGAGACGGCGCGATCACTACATCATGCGCGACAGCTTGATGTAATAAAAGACTGCTTGACCATCCCGAACGCACATAATCTCGTGGAGCCTGTCTTTGCCGACAGCGCGCACTCCGTGATGCTTCAACTTGCAGACTTGATTTCTTATCTGTTGTTGCAACGAGACCGACATGAGTTGGAAACTCCCGTCAATCTGACGCCGTTCAAGGAAATGGTGCTGGAGGAGGCCAGAAGAATACGCCCAGAGCGTATAACCGAGTCGCGAGGCAGAATGCGGATCACCAGATGAATCGATGAGGATCGAACAAATCGTAGACCCGGAGGGCGGCAGACAGGATGTCTGCCGTTTTTCGACAAGACAGGGATGTCTTGTCGAAAAATCCCGGCCACGCCTCCGACGGCAGATTTGAATTGGACTTGAGTGTTTTCTTTGGTGACTTTCTTTTCAAAAAGAAAGTCACCCGCGCACCAGCGCGGAAAAGATTCCGGGCATTATCGAGAAGACATCAAATACCGATGCAGAGCGCGCACGACACCATGAAGGTCTCGTCCGATCATCGTGCGAATAGGCCGAACTGCAGGCCTGTCAATGCGTCCCCGCGACCAATACAACCTATTGTCGCGCAGACTCCGAAACCGACCTGCGCCGCCACGGCTCCCCCGGCGCGCGCACATACTGCGCGAACACATACCGCCACGGAATCACCAGCGGAAAGATCACCAGCCCCATCAGACAGGCGAACAGGGTTTCGGAGGTGCCGGCATCGAGCGCGTCGGCGGACCACAGCGGCAGGCCGAAGGCCAGCACCCAGATCGCTTTCCAGACCAGTTCGAACAACAGCAGCGGCAACATGCGCAGCGGGTAACGCAGGCCGAGCAGCGCCAGCAGCGAGACCGCCCCGAGCATGGCGCGGACCACGCTGCCCATGTGCGACAGGTCGGGCGGCGGCGAGACGATCGTCGGCCAATGGGTCACGCCGAGGCCGACCACGATCAGCAGATAGGTCGCGCGCAGCAGAGCGAGACGGAAGGTCGAAACCTCGTGCATGGCCAGCTCCCGATTTTCCGCGGACGGCGGCGTCGATCGCACTGTGCCCGCGCGCGCAGGCGCGGGCATGTGCCGGACCGGACCATGAGGAATGGCGGATCAGCCAGGTGGACCCCGCACAGCGGATGCTCGGACGCAGCGGCGGGTTTTCAACAGCGCAGCTGGTCATCTCCTTCGGAGGCTCCGCCCTACTCCACCCGCACGTCATCGATCTCGAAGCGGAACGCGCCCTGCGGTTGGCCGGCGGTGAAGGCCAGACCGCGGACGCGGAGGAGATCGGCGCCCTGGAAATCGGCCAGCGGGATGCGGACTTCGGCCCATTCGGCGCCGGCGGTGAACGGACGCGTGCTCGGCATCGACTGCACCTGCGCGCCGGAGAAGAGCATGACGCTGTAGTTGCGGCCGTCGCCGCGGGCGCGGAACACCAGCGTTTTCCGACCCGAGACATCGGCCGGCTGCATCGGCACGGCGGCCGGGAAGAACATCGCGCCCGACCACGGGAAGGCGAAGCCGGGACGGATCTCGCCGGACACGCGCAGCACGCCCTCCGCGCGCTGCAGGGTGCCGACCGAGGCGCCGCCGGCCATCTGGTCGGTGGTCGCGACCCAGCCGGCGCCGAACTTCGCGGGGGTCATGCCCATGGCGGTGGCCTTGGCCTCGCCTTCGAAATCGTCGATCAGGCCGTGGCCCGGGATCGCCTCGCCGGGCGCCGGACCGGTGGCCTGCGGCTGCGGGCGGGCGATGGCGTAGCCGTTCTTCCACACGCCGGCGATGGCGCGGGTGGCGCGGATGTCGACGGTGGGATCGCCTTCGACCAGCAGCAGATCGGCGCGCAGGCCGGGCGCGATGCGGCCGCGGTCGTCGAGCCGGAAACGGCGCGCGGGCACCGAGGTCGCCGCGGCCAGCGCTTCGCTCGGGCTCAGGCCGGCGCGCACCAGCAGATCGAGTTCGCCGTGCATGCTGACGCCGTGCGCGGTGCCGGGGTTGCCGGCATCGGTGCCGGCGAGGATGTCCACGCCCGCGGCATGCAGCGCGCGCACGTTGGCCAGGGCGTCGGCAAGGATCGCGGGCTTCGGTTCGCCGGCGCCGAAGGTGGCGCGCAGCGCATCGGTCTGCGCGGTGGTCAGCCACGGCCGCAGGCGCGCATCGTCGGCCAGCGTGGCGCCTTCGCCGGCGCGGGCCATGGTCGCGAGCACCGAGAGCGTGGGGATGACGAAGACCTTGCGCCGCTTCGCGATGCGCACGAAGGCGTCGTCGCCGGGTTCGCCGAAGATGTGCACCAGACCGTCGGCGCCGCCTTCGATCGCGAGCTTGCCGTCGCGCAGTCGCGAGACGTGCACGAGGGCGAGCCGATCGCGACGCTGCGCCGCGGCGATCGCGGCGCGGGCCTGCTCGGCGCTGAGCGTCGGCCAGCGCTGGGTCTCGCTGTGCGCGCTGAAGTCCTCGAGCACGATCTTGATGTAGTCCGAACCCTCGGCGACGCGCGCGGCGACGAAGGCGTCGACGTCGTCGCCCGGCGCCAGCACCGGCACCTTCATGCCGTACTGGGTGCCGTGCCCACCGGGCGCGGTGACCGCGGCGCCGGCGCCCCACAGGTCGGCCTCGTCGGTGCGCGCCATCGCCTCGCGCTGGCGCTTGATCGCCGGCAGCCGGTTCCAGTCGCCGAGCATGTCCAACCCGGTGGTGACGCCGTAACGCAGCGCATCGCGCTGGGCCTCGCCCCAACTGTGGGTGTGGCCGTCGATGAAGCCGGGCAACAGGGTCTTGCCGCGGCCGTCGATCACAGCGATGCCATCCGGGGCCGCGACTTTCGCGCCGACTGCGCGGATGCGGCCATCGATCACCAGCACCTGAGCGTTCTCGCGCACGTGGGCGCCATCGAACACGCGTACGTCGCGGATCAGCACATCGTTGCCGGGGTCGCCGTCGTCGCCGGCGGCCTGCGACGGGCCGGCGACGGTGCAGGCGAACGCGATCGCGACGGCGATGGCGAAACGCGCGGGAAGGCGGGATTTGCACGCGAACATGGGGGTCTCCTCGGGGAATGGCATTGGCGCAATGGAGCGACAGGACGGCGCAGG
Organism: Lysobacteraceae bacterium; assembly: GCA_044345955.1. GTDB lineage: Bacteria > Pseudomonadota > Gammaproteobacteria > Xanthomonadales > Xanthomonadaceae > Lysobacter_I. Next base: position 1,905 of record JBIJAD010000107.1, on the reverse strand, counting down.
GCGGCCGATGTGACGGCGCCCGCGGCGGGAACGGGTCGGGAAGTGGAGCGCGCTGCGGTCAGTGGCGGGCGGGGACGGGCGGGTCGGTCATGGTCAGAGCCAGCCTTTCTGGCGCGCCAGACGGTAGGCCTCGATGCGGTTGCCGACGCCGAGCTTGCCGATCGCCTCGGACAGGTAATTGCGCACCGTGCCCTGCGAGAGATTGAGCTTGTCGGCGATCTCGCCGGCGGAAAGGCCCTCGCCGGCGAGGCGCAGCGCCTGACGTTCGCGATCGTTGAGCGGATCGGCCTCGGACCAGGCTTCCAGGGCCAGTTGCGGGTCGATCGCGCGGCCGCCGCGATGGACCTTGCGCAGCGCTTCGGCCAGTTGTTCGGCCGGTGCGTCCTTGAGCAGATAGCCGAACACGCCGGCATCCAGCGCGCGGCGCAGAAAACCGGCGCGGGCGAAGGTGGTGACGATCACCACCTTGGTCGGCAGCTCGTGGCGCTGTACCCGCTGCGCGAGCTCCAGGCCGCTGAGCCCGGGCATCTCGATGTCGGTGACCAGCAGATCGGGCTTGAGCCGCTGCAGATCGCGCCAGGCGATCTCGCCGTCGGCGGCGGCGCCGACCACCTCGATGTCGGTCTCCAGCGACAGCAGCGCGGTCAGCGCGCCGCGCACCATCGCCTGATCCTCGGCCAGCAGCACTCGGATCATGCGTTCGCCTCCACCGCCCCGCGGACCGCAGGCAACGGCACCCGGGCCTCGACGGTGACGCCCTCGCCGCGGCGTGCGTCCACGCGCAGTCGACCGCCGAGCGATTCGATCCGTTCGCGCATGCCGGCGAGGCCGTTGCCGGGCACGATCCGGCTGCCGCGACCATCGTCGGTCACCCGCAACAGCGCCTCGCCCCATTCCAGTGCCAACTCCACCCGCGCACTGCGCGCCTGCGCATGACGATGCAGGTTGGTCACCGCCTCGCGCAGGGTCAGGGCCAGGGCGTTCTCGACCGTTGTCGGCAGTGATCCGGCGTCAAGGGTGCCCGGCGCGACATCCTGCACGAAGCCGATGCCGTCGCTCTCCAGCAACAATCGCGCCGAGACCAGTTCCGCGGCGATCCCCGCGGCACGGATCCCGGTGACCGCGCTGCGTACCTGGGTCAGCGCCTCGCGCGCGACCCGGCTGACTTCGGCGATTTCCTCGGCGGCGGCCTGCGGGTCGCGCACCAGCAGCTTCGCGGCCAAGTCCGACTTCAGCGCGATCAGCGACAGGGTGTGACCAAGCAGGTCGTGCAGATCGCGACCGATCCGCTCGCGTTCGGCGACCGTCGCCAGCCGCCGCACCTCGTCGTGCGAGAGCTTGAGCTCCGCGCGCTTGCGCATCGTCTCCAGAAAATGATGATTGCCGAAGAACACCGCCACCGAGACCAGCAGGGTGATCAGGAACACGAACAGCGGATAGTCCAGCAGCAGCGTCTCCAGCAGGAAGGCGCCGAGGATCAGCAGCGCCCAACCCAGCCGCGACCACAGCGAGCGCCCGGCGGCGGCCGCGAAGCCGATCGCGTAGATGGTGTAGGCGTTCGCGAACGGGTTGAACGGCAACAGCGCGTAACCCAGTCCGGCGATGCCGAGCATGCACAGGATCATCCGCTTGCCGGTGGTACGGTAGGCGGCGACGTACAGCGGCAGGAACAGCGCGACCGAGAGCAAGGTCGGCGGCAACAGGCGGTCGAGCGACGCGACCCAACCGCTGTCGGTGTCGCCCAGCCACACCAGCAGCGGCGGCATGAACAGAAACACCAGATAGCCGAGGCCGAACACCGGGGTCCAGCCCAGGCCGAGCGATTCCGGAAAGAACCGGTCGCGCCAGCGCAGCAGGGTCGACATCGGGGAGCTGGACATGGGCATCTCGGAGTGTGTGAGAGAC
>JBIJAD010000444.1:0-2999 GCA_044345955.1 Lysobacteraceae bacterium | reverse complement strand
CGCGACCAGCGCGTGCAGCAACAGCAAGACGGCCAGCCGCTTCGGTGAACGACTGAGACTGTCTTCGAATCCCACCCCGTACCGGTGGCTCTTCAAATCCCGAAACGCCAGTTCTATCTGCATGCGCCTGGCATAGATCGCCACGATTTGCGCCGCGCTCGCGCATTGCGGCGACAGCGAAGTCGCCAGCAGCCAAGGTTCCCGTTCGCGCTTGCGGATCTTCTCGATCGTCCTGCCGCGCGAGCCGGCGCTCCCGCGCTTGCCGCGCTTGCGGGGATTGCGTCGGATGCGAACCAGCAAACACGACCACGGCCGACCTTTCACCATGTCCCACTGTCCCAGCGCCTCGGCTTCGCCTCTGGCACCGGCGAACAGCGTGTTGCACCCGCGCCAGGCACGATGGCCTTGCCTGACCTTCGTGTTGTTGCGCACTCGTCCGACATAATCCCAGCCCCGTGCCGCCACGGCTCTGAACCAATCGCTACGAAACCCCGCGTCGCTGACGATCACCGGCCGCTTGTCCGCCGGAACGATCCGCGCCAGCGCATCCAGGAAGGCGCTCTGCGCACGCGGAGCGTTCAGCTCGGCGATCGGATGGATCCGCTCGTAGACGGTCAAGGTTCGACCGCCCACCGGCACCGCCGCACGCAGCAGGCACCAGCGTCCGTCGCCCTTCAGGTCCGACCAATCCACCACGATCACCGGGCACGCTTCCGGCATCAGCCGCCTCGCCATCGCGATATGCAGCGCGTCCGACTCCGCGTGCAGATGACGGTTGCTCAGCAATCTGTCGAGCGCCTTCAGCGGCGCATGCGCGAAGGTGGCGCCGGGCCATGAACGCGAGAGGTCGGTCAGCGTCAGGCGGCGGCCGCCGATCAAGGACTCGACTGCGCGCATCAGGACCTTGCGTCGACCGCCATGCATCGGCTCTAGCGCTGTGGAGAGGGTTCGGCGCAAAATCCCGGTGGCGTGCATGGCGCGGACCTCAGGCTTCGACACCCCGAGGAAAAAACCGCGTCGTGCACGCGCTGTTTTTGCGGACACTACCCCTTATCTCGTTGATCTGCAATCAGAAAAAGTGGGGAGAGCTTAGGCACAAGGCCCGCCCTACTGAACCATCACCCCAGCAGGCGCTGCAGCAGCGTCTCGCGATCCAGCGATTCGGCTTCGCCGGCGCGGCGGGCGCGATATTCGAAGGTGCCGGCGGCGAGGCCGCGTTCGGACACCACCACGCGATGCGGGATGCCGATCAGTTCGATGTCGGCGAACATCGGGCCCGGACGCAGGCCGCGGTCGTCGAGCACGGTCTCGACGCCGGCGGCTTCCAGTTCGTCGTGCAGCGCCTGCGCGGCGGCGGCCACGTTGACGTCGTTCTTCGGGTTGATGACGCAGACCGCCACCCGCCACGGCGCCATCGCGTCCGGCCAGACGATGCCGGCGGCGTCGTGGTTCTGTTCGATCGCGGCGGCGACGATCCGGCTGACGCCGACGCCGTAGCAGCCCATCGCCGGCGTCGTCGCCTTGCCCTGCGCGTCGAGCACGGTCATGCCCATCGCTTCGGAATACTTGCGGCCGAGCGCGAACACGTGGCCGACCTCGATGCCGCGGGCGATGCCGAGCGTGCCCTGGCCGTCGGGCGAGGGATCGCCGGCGACCACGTTGCGGAGGTCGGCGACCAGATCGGGTTCGGGCAGGTCGCGGCCCCAGTTCACGCCGGCGAGGTGGAAGCCGACCTCGTTGGCGCCGGTGACGAAGTCGTGCATCGTGGCGACCGTGCGGTCGGCGATCACGCGGATCGCCAGCTTCGGCCCGACCGGGCCGAGGAAGCCGGGCTCGCAGCCCAGATGCTCGCGGATTTCCGCTTCGGTCGCCATGCGGTAGTCGGCGAGTCCGGGAATCTTCGCCAGCTTGATCTCGTTGACGACGTGGTCGCCGCGCACCAGCGCGAGTACGAACTGCGGCGCGCCGTCGTCGTCGACGCCCATGACCGCCACCGACTTCGCGGTGCGCGCCAGCGGAATGCCGAGCAGCGCGGCCACGTCCTCGCAGGTCTTCTGGGTCGGCGTGTCGACCTTGCGCATCGCTTCGCTCGCCGCGCCGCGCTCTCCCGGCGCCACCGCTTCGGCCAGTTCGACGTTCGCGGCGTAATCCGAAGCGTCGGAGAACGCGATCGCGTCCTCGCCCGAATCGGCCAGCACGTGGAATTCGTGCGAGGCGCTGCCGCCGATCGCGCCGGTGTCGGCGAACACCGCGCGGAACGTCAGCCCCAGCCGGGTGAAGATGCGTGCGTAGGTGTCGTACATGTTGCGGTATTCGGCGTGCAGCGAGTCGTCGTCGATGTGGAACGAATACGCGTCCTTCATCAGGAACTCGCGCGCGCGCATCACCCCGAAGCGCGGGCGGATCTCGTCGCGGAACTTCCACTGGATGTTGTAGAAGTTGATCGGCAACTGCCTGTAGCTGCCCAGTTCCTGTCGCGCGAAGTCGGTGATGACTTCCTCGGCGGTGGGGCCGTAGCAGTATTCGGCTTCCTTGCGGTCCTTGATCTTCAGCAACTGCCCGCCGAACTTCTGCCAGCGCCCGGTTTCCTCCCACAGCTCGCGCGGCTGGATGGTCGGCATCAGCAGTTCGATCGCGCCGGCGCGGTTCATCTCCTCGCGGACCGCGGTCTCGACCTTGCGCAGCACGCGCAGGCCCAGAGGGCTCCAGGTGTAGAGGCCGGCGGCGAGCTTGCGCAGCATGCCGGCGCGCAACATCAACTGATGGCTGACCACCTCGGCGTCGGCGGGGGTTTCCTTTTCGGTGCGGAGATGGAACTGCGACAGACGCATCGGGCGGAGCTCGGCTGGGGGCGAACCCGGTATTTTGCCCGAGGCGGAGGGGTTTCGGGCCGTGCGGAACGGCCCGGAGGGACGCGGTCGGGGCCGGCCCGGCCGTGGCGGCTGGCTTACGGGGCCTTGGCGGTGGTCGGGCCGCAGTTGACCCGGACCACGGTCTGG
>JBIJAD010000443.1:0-3010 GCA_044345955.1 Lysobacteraceae bacterium | reverse complement strand
CCCCCCTTGGAAAAGGGGGCCGACGCCCGCGCCGCGGGCGGCGGGGGGATTTGCGGCCATGACCGCCGACGCCGCGCTCGACCATCACGCCGCACTGGATGCGCGCCTGGTCGCGGCGGTGCGCGGGATCCGGCTGCTGGACACGCTGAGCTGGCCGGCCAGCGCGCAGGAGACCTTTCTCGCCGCGTGGCGGATCGGGCGCATCCATCTGCCGCTGATCGAATACCCGCGCGGCGATTTCGACCCGGTGCGCGCGGAACTCGAAGCGGTGGCCGCCGCGGCCGATCCCGACCACCCGCTGGGCCGTTATCTGATCGCGACCGCCGAGAGCTGGCGGATCGCGACCCGGCTGCTGGATGCCGCCGGCACGCATCGCATCACCGCCTATTCGACCCGGCTCTACGGTCGCCCGGTGGAACTGCTGCCCGGCGACGGCCCGAGCAATCTCGAGGCGGCGCGGCATTTCGTGCACCTGGCCGACGACATGGACCAGGAATTGCGCGAGATCGAGCCCGATGCGGTGATGGCCGCCGAAACCGTGCGCGATGCGCTGCAGGTCGAGATCGACGCCTTCTTCACCGACCACAAGGTGCGGGTCGAACTCGATCCGGAGCTGATCGCCAAGGCCGCGGCCAGCCCGACCCGCATCCGCCTGCGCACCAACACCGGTTTCAGCGACTACGACCGCCATCAACTGCTGGTGCACGAGGCCTTCGTCCACACCCTCACCGGCATCAACGGCCGCGAACAGCCGCGACTGAAATCGCTGGCCCGCGGCGCGCCGCGCACCACCGCGACCCAGGAAGGCCTTGCGACCTTCGCCGAGCTGATCTCCGGTTCGATGGACATCGAACGCATGAAGCGGATCAGCCTGCGCATCGCCGCGATCGACATGGCGATCGGCGGGGCGGATTTCGTCCAGGTGTTCCGGTTCTTTCTCGACGCCGGACAAAGCCCGGCCGACAGTTTCGCGTCGGCGCAGCGCGTGTTCCGCGGCGCGCCGACCGGCGGCGGCGCGGCCTTCACCAAGGACACGGTCTACCTGCACGGGCTGGTCGGCGTGCACACCTTTTTCCGCTGGTGCCTGCGCAACCGCCGGCTGGCGCTGGCGCGGCAGTTGTTCGCCGGCAAGCTGGCGCTGGAGGACGTGTTCGCGCTGCAGCCGATGTTCGACAGCGGCGCGATCGCGCCGCCGCACTATCTGCCGCCGTGGATGCAGCGCGCCAACGGTCTGGCCGGGATGCTGGCGTTTTCGCTGTTCGCCAACCGGATCCGGCTGGACCGGATCGAGGCCGACGATCTGGTGCTGGGGCTGGGGGTGTAGGGAGCGCCATCCACCATCCGCCACCGCACGGTGTCGCCGTGGGGTTTGCGGATAGAATCGGGGGCCCGAACGCCCCCGGCCGTTCCGCGGCCCTTTTCGAATGTCCGACGCCAACAGCGATCTGAAACAGTCCGCCCTCGACTATCACCGCCAGGACCCGCCGGGCAAGATCAAGGTCGCGCCGACCAAGCCGCTGGTGACCCAGCGCGACCTCGCCCTGGCCTATTCGCCGGGCGTGGCCTACGCCTGCGAGGCGATCGTCGAAGACCCGAACGCCGCCAGCCAGATGACCGCGCGCGGCAATCTGGTCGCGGTCATCACCAACGGCACCGCGGTGCTCGGCCTCGGCGACATCGGCCCGCTGGCCGGCAAACCCGTCATGGAAGGCAAGGGCGTGCTGTTCCAGAAGTTCGCCGGAATCGACGTGTTCGACATCGAGATCGACGAGAAGGACCCGGACAAGCTGGTCGAGATCATCGCCAGCCTCGAACCGACCTTCGGCGGCGTCAATCTCGAGGACATCAAGGCGCCGGAGTGCTTCATCGTCGAGCGCAAGCTGCGCGAGCGGATGAACATCCCGGTGTTCCACGACGACCAGCACGGCACCGCGATCATCGTCGGCGCCGCGGTGCTGAACGCGCTGGAGATCGTCGGCAAGCGGATCGGCGAAGTGAAGCTCGCCACTTCCGGCGCCGGCGCCGCCGGCATCGCCTGCCTCGACATGCTGGTCGCGCTGGGCATGAAGCCGGAGAACATCCTCGCGGTGGACCGCGACGGCGTGCTGCATACCGGCCGCACCAATCTCGACCCGGACAAGGCGCGTTACGCGCGCGACACCGACAAACGCACGCTGGCCGACATCGTCGCCGGCGCCGACGTGTTCCTGGGTCTGTCCGCCGCCGGCATCCTCAAGCCGGAGATGGTCGCGACCATGGCCGAGCGCCCGATCATCCTGGCGCTCGCCAACCCGACGCCCGAGATCATGCCGGAGGAGGCCAAACGCATCCGTCCGGACTGCATCATCGCCACCGGGCGCAGCGATTATCCGAATCAGGTCAACAACGCGCTGTGCTTCCCCTACATCTTCCGCGGCGCGCTGGATGTCGGCGCCACCGAGATCAACGAGGCGATGAAGCTCGCCTGCGTGCGCGCGATCGCGCAGCTCGCGCGGATGGAGGCGTCGGACCTCGGCGGCGCCTACGGCGGCGAAGTGCCGAAGTTCGGCCCCGACTACATCATTCCGCGTCCGTTCGATCCGCGCCTGCTGACCGTGCTGGCGCCGGCGGTGGCGCAGGCGGCGATGAGCTCGGGCATCGCCCTGCGGCCGATCGTCGACATGGCCGCGTACCACGAGAAGCTCGGCCAGTTCATCTATCGCACCGGCCTGCTGATGAAGCCGATCTACGATCGCGCGCGCGCCGATCGCAAGCGGGTGGTCTACGCCGAGGGGGAAGAGGAAACCGTGCTGCGTGCGGTGCAGAGCGTGATCGACGAGCAGCTCGCACGGCCGATCCTGATCGGCCGGCCGGACGTGATCGACGCCCGCATCCAGCGCCTCGGCCTGCGCATGAAGGCCGGCGTCGATTTCGATCTGACCAACATCCACGACGACCCGCGCTTCAACGACTACTGGCAGCAGTACCACGCCCTGACCGAGCGCCGCGGCGTGAGCCCGGCGGCGGCCAA
>JBIJAD010000104.1:0-11111 GCA_044345955.1 Lysobacteraceae bacterium | reverse complement strand
CCGGTCGAAGCGCCTGCATCCGCCGGTGTCAGCCGGCGGATGCGCTCTGCGCCATGTGCGCGCGCAGGGCCTGGCGGGCGCGGGCGAATTCGTTGGCGATCAGGGCGACCGCCACCGCGGGCCGCTCCAGGGTCTGGCTGCGCGCGCCCAGCTCGACCCGCTTGGCCGCGTTCGACAGCGACATCGCGCCCAGATTGGCGCTGGAGGATTTGAGGGTGTGCGCGGCGTTGCGCAGCATTTCCATGTCGGGGCCGGTCGCGGCGCTTTCCAGCGCGGCGATCAGCCGCGGGGTGTCGTCGAGGAAGACTTCGATCAGGCGGTCGACCTCGTTGCCGAGGATGCTGCGCAGTTCGTCGAGCACGCTGGCGTCGAGTACGGGGGCGGGCGGTTCCGCGGGGGCGGCGGCCGGTCTGGGCGCAGCGGGCCTGGCGGGTGCGGGGGCGGGGGCTGGGGGCGAGGACATGAAAGGGGTGGGGGCGGTGGGCTGGCGCTGGGCCGCGGGGGGGGCGAAACCGGTGCCGGCACGGTATTGGGGACCGGTGCGGCCGGTGTTGCCGTCGGTGGCGGTGCCGCGGCGCTGGCCGGAGCGGGTGCGACCGCGGCGGGCGGTTCGGCGGCGGCGGGAGGCGATGCCACGGCCTGCGATGCGGCTGCGGCGGCGCTGTGCGCGGCAGCCTGCTGCGCGGAGATCTGTTGCCAGTGGAACAGGCAGCGCTCGAGTTCGCCGCGGGTGACGGGCTTGGCAAGGTAGTCGTCCATGCCGGCATCAAGGCACTTCTGGCGGTCGCCGGCCATGGCGTTGGCGGTCATCGCCACGATCGGCAGGCGGCGGCCGCCGGTCGCGGCCTCGTGCTCGCGCCAGCGGCGGGTGGCGGTGTAACCGTCCATCACCGGCATCTGGCAGTCCATCAGCACCAGGTCGTAGCGCGAGGCCGACATCCGCAGCAGCGCCGCTTCGCCGTTGGTGGCGCTGTCGCAATGAGTGCCGAGCACGCTGAGCAGGCGCTGGCCGACCATGAGATTGACCGGGTTGTCCTCGACCAGCAGCACCCGCATCGGGCGATCGGGCTCGGGTTCCGGCCCGGCGGCGGGCGCCGCGGCTTCGGCGGCCACAGGCAGACCGCCGGGCACGATCCCGCCCGGCACGATCTCGCCGGCGAGGCCATCGTCTTCCAGGTAATCGCTGCCCAGCGGCGCCGGGATGTCGCTGGTGCCGAGCAGTGCGGCGCGCAGATCGGCATCGGGCGCCTGCCGCGGCAGCAGGGTTGCGGTCTGCAGCAGTTCCTCCGGCGCCGGTTCGTCGCCGAGCAGGCAGATCAGCCGGACCTGGCCGTAGGTGTTCTGGCGTTCCAGATTGCGCTGCAGCGCCACTGCGGTGCTGCGCACGCTGCCGAGGTCGGCAAGCACCGTGGTGTAGGCCCACCCCGGGCCCTGGCCGAGCGCGCCGCGGATCCGGTCGAGGGCTTCCTGGGTGGTCTCGACCGCGGTGATCCGCAGGCCCCAGTTGGGCACCAGCATGCTCAGACGCAGGCGCAGGCGCTGGTCGCCGGTGAGCAGCAGCACCCGGCCGCTGCCCGGTTCGGCCGGCTTGGCGGCGGCGATATCGCCCTGCACCTTCAGCAGCGGAATTTCGAACCAGAACGTCGAGCCCTGGCCGGGTTCGGATTCGACCCCGATGCGGCCGCCCATCAGGTCGATGATGCGCTTGGAGATCGCCAGCCCGAGGCCGGTGCCGCCGTAGAGCCGGGTGGTCGAGGCGTCGGCCTGGCTGAAGGCCTGGAACAGCCGTTCCTGGGCAGCACTGGAAATGCCGATGCCGGTGTCGCGGACTTCGAAGCGGAGCTGGTGCTGGGCGTTGGTCTCGCCGACCTTGCGCACGTTGACCGCGATGTTGCCGCGTTCGGTGAACTTGACCGCGTTGCTGATCAGATTGCTCAGCACCTGGCGCAGCCGCACCGGGTCGCCGCGCACCGGCAGCCGCACCGAGGGGTCGATCTGCAGGCCCAGGCGCAGGCCCTTGCTCTGCGCCGGCCGCTCCATCAACTGGATCACCGATTCGAGCGTTTCGCGCAGGTTGAAGGTGGTCGATTCGAGCTGGAGCTTGGACGCCTCCAGCTTGGAGTAGTCGAGGATGTCGTCGACGATCCGCAGCATCTGCTGCGAGGACAGGAAGGCGGTGTGGACCATTTCCGACTGGTCCGCCGGCAGCTTGCTGTGCATCAGCAGATCGAGCATCGGCACGATGCCGTTGAGCGGGGTGCGGATCTCATGGCTCATCGTGGCCAGGAACTCGCCCTTGGCCATCACCGCGGAGTCGGCGTCCTGCTTGGCCTGGCGCAGTTGCTGTTCGAGCTGGCTGCGGCGCTGCAGCTCGCGCTGCAGTTCGGCGCGTTCGGCCTCGCTGCGGTCGGCGATCTCCGCCGCTTCGCGCATGTGGCGCTCGTAGTTGCGCGAGGCGTAGGTCAGGAAGGCGACGATGGCCGCGGTGATCGTGGCCAGGGCCAGGCCGATCATGGTCCACGGCCCGGAATCGGTCACGGTCTCCAGCACGGCAGCCAAGGCGGTTCCGATCGCGGTGATCAGAGCCAGCCAGCGGAAGGTCAGCAGCGAGGGCTTGGGGTCGTTCAAATCGGAATACCTGCGTGTTCGGCGACGAATCGCGCCGGACCGGCTCCGGGACGGCGGCGCTCCCCTCCGGCGGGGCCGGATTCCCGATGATGCCCTGCCGTCGCCGGCTTGACCAGCGGTGCGCCGCCGCCGTGGTCGGCTCCCGGGTGGTCGGCCTCAGAGCAGGGAGTGATGGAAGTCGAAATCCATGGCGTCGGCGGCGCGTTGCACCAGGTCGCCCTGGATGTAGTCGATGCCGCTGAGCCAGAGCTTGGCCGCGGTCTGCGGGTCTTCGACGTGCTGGCCGATCACCTGCAGGCCGAGCAGATGGGCGCGGTCGATCACCAGACGCATCTCGTCGTGCACGGCCTGCTGCTCGATCTTGCCGGCGTAATGCGGCGACAGCCGGACGAAGCTCAGCGGCAGTTGCGACAGCAGCGCATCGGCCTCGGCGTGGGTCTGGAACTGGCTCAGGCACAGGCCGACGCCGGCGTTCATCATCCGCTGGCAGAACTCGCGCAGCAGCACCGAATGCACCAGCGCGTCGCCGAGGCGCACGTCCACCACCAACAGCCGGCCATCGACGCCGAGGTCGGACAGCGAATCCAGCAGCCACTGCGCGTAGCCGTCCTGACCGAGGCTGCGCGCCGCCTGCGGCACGAACAGCCGCGCGCGCTTGCTGCCGCGCAACTGCTCGCCGAGGATCGCCAGCGCCCGGGTCATCACCCGGCGGTCGATCTCGTGCATCAGTCCGGCGCGTTCGGCCACCGGCACGATCTCGGCCGCGGTGTGCAGCTCGCCCTGGGCATCGCGCAGGCGGACCAGGGTCTGGTATTGCTCCTGGTCGCCGCCGACCACCGAGACGATCGGCTGGAACGCCAGCTCCAGACGCTCGTTGCGCAGCGCGTCCTGCAACTGCGCCAGCAGTTTCGAGGCCTGTTCGGACACCGCCTCGGCCTGCGGCCGATAGGCGGCGATGCCGGTCGGTTCGGCCCGCGCCAGGCGCAGGGCTTCCTCGGCCGCGGCCAGCGCAGCGCCGGCGTCGCGGAAACCGTGGAACAGATCGACGTAGCCGACGCAGGCGCGCAGGCGGATGTTGTCGCCGTTGGCCTGCAGGGTGTGGCCGACGAAGACGTCGCGCAGTTGCCGCGCCCAGACCGCGTGGCGGTCGGGCGGCAGCCCGGGCCAGTAGACGACGAAGGTGTTGTCGTTGAGCCGCGCCGCCGGATGTTCGCCGGCGACGCCGGCGATCAGCTTGCCGGCCTCGGTGAGGATCGCGTCCAGGGCGGCGTAGCCGTAGTGGTCGCGCAGCGCCGAGGTGCCTTCGATCACCACGAAATGCACCGCACCGGAGGTCTGCTGCGGGAACGCCAGCGACAACTGCTGCAGCATGTAGTTGCGGGTGAGCAGACCGGTCGCAGGATGCCGGCGCACTTCCTGTTCGCGCTGCTGTTTGAGCGCGCGCGCGCGGCGGACCCGGTTCTGCACCGCGGCGATCAGATGCCGCGGTCGCACCGGCTTGCTCAGATAATCGTCGGCGCCGCTGTCGAGCACTTCGAAATGGCGCTCGGGATCGGTGTCGCCGGTGAGGAACACCACCGGGATGTGCGCATGGGCGGCGTGGCTGCGGATCAGTGTGGTCAGCTCGGTGCCGCTCATGCCCGGCATGTGCAGGTCCATCAGCACCAGATCGGCGTGGAAGCGTTCGAGCGCGGCCATCGTCTCGCTGGCCAGCGCCACGACCTCGGCGTCCATGCCTGCGCCCTTGAGCACGCTCTGCGCGAACATCGCCTGGCTGCGGTCGTCCTCGACGATCAGCACGCGGTAGGGCGGCTCGCCCTGTTCGGCCGGCACCACCTGCGGCATCGCTTCGACGATCGCCGCGGCGGCCTCGGCGGCATCCGCGCTGCCGGGCGTTTCCGGCGGCGCCGCGTCGGCGCACCAGCGGCGCCAGTAGCCGGCAGGCGGGGTTTCGGCGCGAACGGCCGCCCCCGTGCGGCCGGGTTGGGCGGGGGCATTGCGATCGAAGGGAACGAAGGACATCGCGGCTCCATGCACGAACCCGCATTATGCGGCTTCGTTCCGGCTTGGGAAGCGCCGCCCGGCAGGCCGCGGGCGGCAGGATTCAACCCTCGGCGGTCTGCGTCGCTGCCGGGGGTGCGGTCGACCCGGCGAACAGCCGCGACACCCCGCGATAGACCTTGCGCCACAACCACCAGACCACCAGCGCGATGCTCAGGCCGATCCCGACCACCAGCGCCAGCGCGACCCACGGATGCGACCAGACCAGGGCCAGACCGCCGATCACCGCGGTGTCCTCGGCGACCGAGGCGGTCCAGTTGCTGACCGGTTCGGGCGAAGTATTGAGCAGCGCGCGGCTGCCCGCCTTCAGCGCATGGCTGACGAGCGCGGTGCCGGCGCCGGCGGCGAGCATCCCGGCACCGAGTTCGCCGTCGGGCGAGATCGCGGCGGCGGCGAGGAAGGCGCCGGCGGGCACCCGCAGCAGGGTCTGCAGCAGATCGGAGACCGAATCCACGCCCGGAATCTTGTCGGCGAAAAATTCGGCCAGTGCCAGCACGCCGGAGACGCCCAGCACCCAGGGCGAGGTGGTCGCTTCCAGCGCCGGCGGCAGATCCAGCCAGCCGAAATAGCCGGCGAGGCCGACGCCGAACACGGTGAGATAGGCGCGGATCCCGGCCATCCAGGCCAACAGGATGCCGATGACGAACACATGGACTTCGGTCACGGTGGCTTCCCCCGCAGGGCACCCGGGCCGCATCGGCCGGGTGCGGACGCGGCCGGTCGGGCCGCACGCGCGCAGAGTATCAAGTCCGCGGCTTGACGCAGGCTTAAGCCGCCTGTCCGGGACTGCGGTTACGATGGACGGCAATGAACGACACCTCCGACACCCTGCCCAAGCCGCGCCGGCGCAGCCGCAAGGCCGCCGCGCACGTGCCCGGGCCGGTACCGGCGGTGCAGGCGATCCTCGATCAGGCGCTGCAGGCGCAGGAGGTCGCGCCGGATGTCGATGTCGAAGCGCCGGCGCCGCAAGTCCGCCCGGCCCGCAAGCGCCGACGCGGGGCAGCGAAGGGCGGAACGCCGACCCAGCCGGCCACCGGGCCGACACTCGAGCAGGCCGTCGAGACGACCGCTTCGTCCGTGGTCCTGGCCGCCGGCCCGGACGAGGCTGCGACTTCCCCGCCACTCGATCAGGCCGACGCCGAAAACGGCGCGGCGACCGACGAAGCCGGTGCCCACGAGCGAGACGATCATCCGTCGCATCCGGTCGATGCCGCCGATGGCCCGGGCCCGCATGCGCCCCCGCCCGACGATGGCGATCGCCGATCCGTCGTCGCACCGCCGCCGCCGGCGACGCCGCACCACTGGGTCTATCTCGCGGTGGCGGTGTTCCTGCTGGCGCTGGGGTTCGGACTGTGGGGCGTGTGGACCACCTTCTTCGCCTCCGCCGAGGACGACCGCAGCGTCGCGGCTCTGCGCGCCGGCCACGAGAAACTCAGCCAGGAGGTCACCATCCTGCGCCGTTCCGATCAGATCAGCCGCGACGCCAACCGCGATCTGGAGCGCACCCTCGCCGAACGCGACGAGGAAATCGCCGGTCTGCGCGCGGACGTGGCCTTCTACGAGCGTTTCGTCGGCGCCACCGGCCAACGTCGCGGCCTGAGCGTGCACGATCTGGAAATGCGCCTGCAGAGCGGCGAGGTCTGGCATTTCGTCGCCACCCTGACCCAGAACGTGAACCGCGGCGCGGTCAACAGCGGCCGGGTCACGCTGTCGGTGGAGGGTACCCGCAACGACCGCCTCGAACGCCTGTCCTGGTCGACCCTGCGCAAGCAGAACAACGCGCCCGGGCAGCCGTATTCCTTCAAGTATTTCCAGCAGGTCGAAGGCGAAGTGATGCTGCCGCAGGGGTTCAAGCCGCTGCGGGTGACGGTGCGGCTGGTCCCGCAGGGCGGCAGCGCGGTCGAGCAGTCCTTCCCCTGGCCCGACGCGGTGCGCTCGGCATCGGCGGCCGACTGAGCGGACGCAGCGTCCCGGCCCCCGGCTTGAACGGCCGCCCACCGCGCCCCATCCTGTCGCACATGGAAACCCAGGCCAGCCCCCCGTCCGCCCCCGCCGCCGATGCGCCGCCGGCGCCGATCGATTTCACCGCCGCCGCCGCGGCCAAGGTCCGCGAGCTGATCCGCGACGAGGGCAATCCCGCCCTCAAGCTGCGGGTCTACATCCAGGGCGGCGGTTGCTCCGGCTTCCAGTACGGGTTCGAGTTCGACGAACAGCAGAACGAGGACGACCTCGCGGTCGCCACCGACGACGTGACCCTGCTGGTCGATCCGCTCAGCCTGCAGTATCTGGTCGGCGCCCAGGTCGATTACACCGAAAGCCTGCACGGCGCGCAGTTCGTGATCCGCAATCCCAACGCCAAGACCACCTGCGGCTGCGGCAGCAGTTTCTCGGCCTGACCTCATGACCCTGCCCGCGCCGCGCTTCGCCTTCGTCGAGGGCGCGCTGGACCGCGCCGACGCCCTGCGCGACCGTCCCGAGGCGCTGCGCGCGCACTGGTCGCAGTCGCGGGTGGTGCGGGTGGATGGCGAAGGCCGTACGCCGGCCGCAGCCGACGGCGGTCTGCTGGCCACGTCCGGCGACAGTCTGACCCTCGCCCCGGAGGATGCCGTCTTCCTCGGCATGCGCGGCGACGAGGCCTGGTTCGCGGCACCGCTGCCGGCCGATGCCGCCGACGCGCCGCGTGTGGATCTGCGCACGGCCGCGGCGCAGTGGTCGCCCTTCGAGGCCACCGTGTTCGCGCAGGCCCGCGCGGTGCTGCACTGGCAGTCCCGACACCGGTTCTGCGGTGCGTGCGGCGGCACGCTGCATTATCTGCGCGGCGGCTGGCAGGGCCATTGCGACGCCTGCGGCCTCGACCACTACCCGCGGACCGATCCCGCAGTGATCGTCGCGATCACCGACGGCGAACGCCTGCTGCTCGGCCGCCAGGCCGCATGGCCGCCGCGCCGCTATTCGACCCTCGCCGGTTTCGTCGAGCCGGGCGAGACGCTCGAACAGACGATCGCGCGCGAGGTGATGGAAGAATCCGGCGTGCGCGTGCGCCGCAGCCGTTATCTGGCCTCGCAGCCGTGGCCGTTCCCGTCCTCCTTGATGCTCGGCTTCCTCGCCGAGGCCGAACCCGACCCGCCGCAGCCCGACCAGGAGCTGGAGGACGTGCGCTGGTTCGATCGCGACGAAGTCGGCGCCGCGCTGCGCGGCGATAACCGTGAGCAGGGTCTGCTGCTCTCGCCCTCGATCTCGATCTCGCGCTGGCTGATCGAATGCTGGCACGCCGGGGCGACCGTCGCGTCCACCGCCGACACTAACTGACGCAACCCGTCACCTCCCGGGGGCGCGCAAGGTCATGCCACATGCGGTGGCGTGGTCGGGGCGGCCGTTTCAGATATTTGACGTTTGCTCGTCGCGGCGCCGCACGGATCGCCGGATGATGCCGATGTCGCAGGAATCGATCTCCGACTTGATCCGGATCAAATCCTTCGATCCCGAACGTGGGTACGCTCGCGCCCCCCGCCAAGCAGGGGCATGCAAGCCATTGAATGCGTAAATGAAATCGACCGATGCCATCGACATCGTCTGGCATGCGATTTGCTTGGTCGCCTGATGACATCAATCGTTCGTCACCGCCATGGACATGGCGATCGGCCTGGACGCCGCGGGGAAGGACGCGGCGGACGATCGTGATCTTCAACACGTCGCAGCGTCAGCGCCGCGATGCGATCGAGACAGCGAACGCCGGGGGTGCCATGAATCGCGACATCGAAATCTCCTCCCATTCCGCGGGTGCGATGCATGGGCGCGGCGGCGAAGGCGTTTTCTCGACCGCGGACGGATTCCTCGGCATCGCATTGCAGGCGGCGCAGGCCGGACACGGTGTCGTCCGTGCGGTGCTGGAGCATGTCGGCGATGTCACCATCGACCTCGACGATCGCAGCTACATCGCACAGGTCGACGACTGGGAGGCCTTCTGCTCCGCACCGGCCGCGCGCTTCCGGGTGACCCGGCAGAACGTGCGTGCGCCTTCCGGCGAACGCTGGCGCGAGTTGTCCGAATTGCTCTGGATCGCCGGTTATCACGCTTCCGCCGGCCGCCTGCCGGTCGAGGCCAATCGCCATGCGGTGGTGAAGCTTTCGCATTGGCCGAATCTGTCGCGGCTGCCGCGCACGCCCGACATGCATCGCCTGTGCGCGCTGCTGGCCCGGCGCCCCAGCAGCATCCACCTCGCCGGAAAACTGCTGGGCGTGGACGAGGCGCAGACCTTCCGTTTCTTCAGCGCCGCGCATGCCGGCGGCGCGATCGAGATGGTCACGCGCACCCGGGAGATTTCGTCCGTGCACGAGGATGATGCGGTGGCCGCCGCACCGCCGCCGTCGGAGACATCGCTCGGTTCGATGTTGAAGCAGCTCTGGAACAAGATGACGAGGCACTGAGGCATGGAGCGCAAGATCATCTTCGCCGGCCCGGTCGGTGCCGGCAAAACCACCGCGATCGGCGCGATCAGCGACATCCCGGTGGTCGGCACCGAAGGCGTCGCCACCGACGACGTGGCCCTGCGCAAGGCCAGGACCACGGTCGCGATGGACTACGGCGTACTGCATCTGGCCGATGGCGGCAAGGTCCACCTCTACGGCGCACCGGGCCAGGACCGCTTCGATTTCATGTGGGACATCCTCACCGTCGGCGGCATCGGTCTGGTGCTGATGCTGGACCAGGCGCGTCCCGAACCGCTGGCCGACCTCGATCACTACCTGGGCGCGTTCGGCGATTTCATCAAACGCACCGGCGACGCGATGGTGGTCGGGGTCAGCCGCATGGACCTGTGCCCGGACGCCACGATCGCGCCGATCCGCGCGCGTCTGATCGAGAAGGGCCTGAACGTGCCGGTATTCGAAGTCGATGCGCGCGAGCGCGAGGACATCCGGCAACTGCTGCTGGCGCTGCTGAGCCAGCTCGATCCCGCGGTGAAGCGCTTCCGATGAGGACGCTGGCCGCGCAGGGAGGCCGCACCGACAGGGAAACGGGTTCCGGATGCAGCCTCGCACTGCGCGGTTTCGGCGTCGCCTACGCGCAGAAGGTGGTGCTCGCGGAAATCGATCTGGAGGTGCCCGAGACCGGGATCGTGGTCCTGGTCGGTCCCTGCGGCACCGGCAAATCGACCCTGCTGCGCACACTATGCGGGCAGACCGCGGCCAATCCGTCGGTACGCACCTGGGGGCACGCCGACTATCTCGGCCGGCCGCTCGGCGAGGGCCCGGAATGGCCGGCGCTGGTCGCGCAGAGCGCGCGGCTGATGATGTCCAGCGTATTCGAGAATCTGATCTGCAATCTGCCCGGGCGCGAGCGCCTGACCCGCGCGCAGCAGCGCGAACGGATCGAGTCCTGGCTGCGCGAACACGCGCTGGAATCGCTGCTGCCGCGGCTGCAGGACCCGGTGGTCGCGCTGACTCTCGCCGAGCAGCGGCATGTCGCGATCGTGCGCGCGGTCGCGGCCGATCCGCGGCTGCTGTGCCTGGACGAACCCACCGCCAGCCTCGGCGACGCCGAGGCCGAACGCCTGATCGCGCATCTGCTGCGCGAAGCTGCGCACCGCGCGCTGATCGTCTCCACCCATCGACAGGACCATGCGCGCCGCTACGGCGGCCGGTTGATGCTGCTGGCCGGCGGGCGCATCCAGGAATCGGCCGGTACCGCGGACTTCTTCGCCGCGCCGCAGAGCCGCGCCGGCGCCGAGTTCGTGCGCAGTGGCACCTGTCTGCTGCCGGCGCCCGACGCCGACCCGGCCGAACTCGACGACAGCGTGCCGCCGCCGCCGCCGCTGCCGCCGGCCGCGCGCCACGCGATCAGCGGTGCCAGCGGACCGCGCGGATTCCTGTGGGTGCGCCCGGGAGAGCTCGCCGGCACGCCGCTGCCGGGCGTCTTCCACGACCGCGATTACGACCTCGCCGCGCTGCGCCGGGTCGGCATCCGTCATCTGATCAATCTGACCGAGCACGAAGCCGACGCTGCCGCGCTCGCGGCCCACGGCATCCTCAGCCACTGGTTCCCGGTGATCGACATGACCCCGCCGTCGATGACCCAGGGCACGGCCATCTGCCGGCTCATCGACCGTCTGATCGCCGCCGGCGAACCGGTCGCGGTGCATTGCCGCGCCGGTCTCGGGCGCACCGGCACCGCGCTGGCGATGCATCTGATCTGGACCGGACTCGGCGGCCTGGAGGCGCTCGAGGCGGTGCGCAGGATCGAGCCGCGCTGGGTGCAGTCCGAGGTGCAGGTCCGCGCGCTGGAGGAGTTTTCCGCGCTGTGCGCGCGCCGCCGCCCGGGCGGCGACCCGCACGAACCGGAGTCGGGTACGGGCGCGAACGATGCGCGCGTGCGGCCGCCCTGAGCCGCCCTCGTCCGCAGTCACCACACCCCCGCAGGCAACA
>JBIJAD010000017.1:0-21996 GCA_044345955.1 Lysobacteraceae bacterium | reverse complement strand
ATTCGCGGCGCAGGTGAAGGGCCGCCTCTCCTGTGCCTTCGAAATCGGTCTCCGGTTCGATTTTGTTCCCTGTGGAAGCGATGATGGGATTCCCACAGGGCTGATCTTTGTTCCCGGCGACAGCAGCCCCGCGATTGCCTCTGAAGACGCCTCCCGCGCCGCCTCCACCTCCCCCTCTCCCTTCTTGCGCATGCGAAAAACTCCCCGGGCTCGGGGTGCCATTGCAGGTCGTTTCCACCGAATACCAGACCTGAATAACCTGTCCTCCTTGCCTTGCGACCCAACGCCACAACTCCGAGGAGCAACTCAGCCCGGCATTCGCCTGTCCGGGCAGGCCCGCTGCCAGAAGACCCGCGCCGACAACGAGGAGTGCAAGTAATACGCGAGAGATTTCTGGTTTCATGCCATCAACACATCGCTTGATTGCGACCATTGTTGCAGCCCCCTTTTTCCGCGAGTCTAGTCCGCTTTCCGATCCCGATTCAATAAGCTGACGTCGCCGAGCCATCCTGAATGCAATTCCGTCACTCGAGAGTGGACTGCCCCATGCCCGAACTCCCCGAAGTCGAAACCACGCGTCGCGGTCTGGCGCCGCATCTGGAAGGTCATCGCGTGGTCGCGGTGACGCTGCGGCGTCCCGATCTGCGCTGGCCGATTCCGCGCGCGATCGAGACCGTGTTGCCGGGGCAGACGGTGCGCGCGGTGCGGCGGCGGGCGAAGTATCTGTTGATGGACACCGACGCGGGCACCGCGATCTGGCATCTGGGCATGTCCGGCAGCATGCGGGTGTTGGCGGCGGACACGCCGGTGCAGGCGCACGATCATGTGGACATGACGATCGCGGGCGCCGGGCGCGCGCGGCCGCGGGTGCTGCGCTTCAACGATCCGCGCCGCTTCGGTTGTCTGCTGTGGCAGGCGCCGGGCGAGACGCACGAACTGCTGCGCGATCTCGGGCCGGAGCCGCTGGAAGACGCGTTCGATGGCGACTACCTGTTCGAACGCAGCCGCGGACGCAAGGCGCCGGTGAAGGCGTTCCTGATGGATCAGCGGATCGTGGTCGGGGTGGGCAACATCTACGCCGCGGAGGCGCTGTTCGCGGCCGGGGTGTCGCCGCTGCGCGCGGCGGGCAAGGTTTCGCGCGAGCGCTACGGCCTGATCGCCGCGGAAATCCGCCGCATCCTGGCATATGCGATCCGCCGCGGCGGCACCACGCTGCGCGATTTCCTCAGCCCGGACGGCGCGCCGGGGTATTTCGAGCAGGAGCTGTCGGCCTACGGCCGCGGCGGCGAGCCCTGCCCGCGCTGCGGGCGGCCGCTGAAGGAGGCGATGCTGGCGCAGCGGGCCACGGTCTGGTGCGGTCATTGCCAGCGCTGAGGCCGGCGATGACGGCGCCCGCCGGGGCTGGGGTATAGTCCCGCTTCGACCATGGGCTCCCCCGAGCCCGTCATCCGAGCCCCCTGCATGAGCGATCAGCCGCAAGAGACCGCCGACATCACCCGCTGGCTGGACGCCGCCCGCGACGGCGACCGCGCCGCGCTCGATCGCGTGCTGGGGACGCTGTATCACGAACTGCATGCGATGGCCCGGCGGCAACTGGCCGGGCAATACGGCCAGACCCTGGACGCGACCGCGCTGGTCCATGAGGCCTACCTCAAGTTGATCGGGCGCCGCGACGTGCAGTTCGACGATCGCGCGCATTTCTTCGCCTACGCGGCCTCGGCGATGCGCAGCGTGGTGGTGGATTACGCCCGCCAGCGTTTGGCGCAGAAGCGCGGCGGCGACCTGCACCGGGTCACCGAGCTGCCGGACGATGTCGAGGGCGGGCTGCGCCTGGACGAGGACATGCTGGCGCTGGACACCGCGCTGACCCGGCTGGCCGGGGTCGACACCAAGCTGGCGCAGGTGGTGGAGCTGCGCTATTTCGCCGGCCTGTCCGAGCAGGAGATCGCCGAACTGCTGCAGCGCTCGGAGCGCAGTATCCGCCGCGACTGGCAGAAGGCGCGGCTGTTCCTGCTGGCCTCGCTCGGCGGCGAGCAGGGCAACGAATGATCTGCCGCCACGGCGCGCAGGCCGCGGCGTGAGCTGCCGCGAAGCTGCCTTGCCCCGGGGCGCGGCGCAGGTCAGGATGATGCGCCCGTCCCGCCGACCCTGATCCGATGGACGCCGAACGCTGGCAGCGGCTGTCGCCGCTGCTCGATGCGCTGATCGAACTCGATGCCGAAGGCCGCCGGGCGCGGCTGGACGAACTGCGCACGGAGGATCCGGGGCTCGCCGACGAGCTGGAGGCGCTGCTGGCGCTGGAGGACGAGCACGAGGACTTCCTTGCCGAGCCGCTGGTCGCGCCGCCGCCGATGGCCAAGCCCGACTCGATGATCGGCCCGTACAAGCTCGACCGGCTGCTGGGCGAGGGCGGCATGGGTCAGGTCTGGCTGGCGCGCCGCGCCGACGGTCTGTATCAGCGCCGGGTCGCGCTGAAGCTGTTGCGCCCGGGCCTGGCCGACCCCAACCTGCGCCAGCGCTTCACCCGCGAGCGGCAGATCCTCGCCCGCCTCGGTCACCCGCACATCGCGCGGCTGCTCGATGCCGGGATCAGCACCGACAACCAGCCGTATCTGGCGCTCGAATACGTCGAGGGCGAGGCGATCACCGACTGGTGCCGCAGCCGCGATCTGGGCATCGATGCGCGCATCCGCCTGTTCCTGCAGGTCTGCGAGGCGGTCAGCCACGCCCACGCCAATCTGATCGTGCATCGCGATCTGAAGCCCTCCAACATCCTGGTGACGCCGCTGGACGAAGTGCGGCTGCTGGATTTCGGCATCGCCAAGCTGCTCGACGGCCCCGAGCCCGGGCGCGAGCACACCCGCACCGAAGTGCGCGCCTTCACCCTGCACTACGCGGCGCCGGAGCAGATCCGCGGCGAGCCGGTGACCACGATGACCGACGTGTATTCGCTCGGCGTGGTGCTGTACGAACTGCTGGCGGAGACCAAGCCCTATCGGCTCAAGCGCCAGTCCGACGCCGAATGGGAAGAGGCGATCCTGATCGTCGACCCCCAGAAACCGTCGGCGACCCTGCTGCGCGAGGCCGACAGCGACCCCTCGCGGATGGCCGCGCTGCGTCGGCGCGCGAAGCGGATCGCCGGCGATCTGGACAACATCGCGCTGAAGGCGCTGTCGAAACGGCCGGAGCATCGCTATCCCTCGGTCGAGGCGATGGCGCTGGATCTCAATCGCTTCCTCGAAGGCAAACCGGTGCTGGCGCGGCCGCAGAGCGTGGCCTACCGCACGCAGAAATTCCTGCACCGGCACCGCTGGGCCTTGTCGACCGGCGCGTTGATCGCGCTGGTGCTGACCACCGCGCTGGGTCTGGTGACCTGGCAGGCGCAGCAGGCGGTGCGCGAGGCCAGCCGTGCGCAGGCGCTGCTGGATTTCGTGACCGGCCTGTTCGAGCAGGCCGGCGGCCGCAACTCGCCGGGGCCGCTGGACGTGCGCAAGCTGCTGGAGGCCGGCGAGGAACGCGGGCGACGCCAGTTGGCGCGACAACCGCTGGATCAGGCCGAACTGTTCGGGGTGATCGCGCGGCTGCGCCTGAGTTTGGGCGACTACCGCGAAGCCGAACGCCTGCTCCAGACCCAGGACCGCATCCTGCAGGGCCTGGCGGACGTGCCGGACAGTCTGCGTCTGGCCTCGGCGTCGGATTACGGCCGCACCCTGCGCCTGCTGGATCGCTCGCCGGAATGCATCGCGCGGATGCAGCCGCTCGAAGCGGAGGCGCGCAGCCAGCAGCGGCAATTGCCGGTCCAGGTCGCGGACTTCTATTCGGAACTCGGGCGCTGCCTGCGCGACCAGAATGGGGTGAGCCAGCGCAAAGTGGCGCAACGGCTGTTCATGCGTTCGCTGGAAGTGCGCCGCAATACCCTGGAGGACACCGCGGGGGTGGTCGAAAACCTGGCCGACCTCGCCAATCTGCAGGCCGACGAAGGCGAGACCGAGGCCGCGCTGGAGGGCTTCCGCAACGCGCTGGCGCAACTCAACGCCAGCGTCGGCGTCCGCCATCCGCTGGCGATCGAACTGCAGCGCCGCTTGTGCGATCTGGAACGCACCGCGGGCCAGTTGGCGATCGCCGAACGCGACTGTCACGACGCCTTGACTCTCGCACTGGAGCTGCACGGCGACGAGCATCCGGCGAGCGTCGATGCGCGCCGCCAACTGGCGGCGATCCATGTCGATCAGGGCCGTTTCCGCGAAGCCGAGACCGCGTTCCGCGACAGCCATCGCTGGCTGGTTTCGCGACTGGGTCGCGAGCACGAGGACGTCGCCCGCAACGACAACAGCCTGGGCACGATCGCCTGGGAGCGCGGCGACACCGACACCGCCCTGCGCCATCTCGATCGCGCGCTCGGCGTGCTGCGCAAGGATCCGGATTCGGCGCTGTATCAGGGGGTGCTGTTCAACAAGGCGATGGTGCTCCACGACGCCCGACGCGACCGCGCCGCATTGCCGTTGCTGCTGCAGGTGGAACGCCTGCGGGTGCGCACGCTGGGCGCGACGCATCCGCGGGTGGGCGAGACCCGGCGGCTGCTCGGCGAAGTGCAGGCGGCGCTGGGCCAGGACACGGCGGCGCGCGTCAGTCTGACCGATGCGGTGCGGCTCACCCACGACGATCACGGCTACGGCTCTTCGCATCCGCATACCCGCCGCGCCGAGCTGTCGCTGGCGTTGTTCGAACTGGAACACGACGATCCGCCGCCGCCCGCGACGATCGCCCAGTTGCAGGAATTGGCCGCATTGCCGAAATCCGACCCGGAACTGCGCAAGGTGGCGTGGCTGGCCGCGGCCGCGATCGCGGTGCAGGCCTGCACCGCGCCGGAAGCCGAACAGGCCCGCGCGACGCTGGATGCGATCGCCGCCGAGATCGAAGCGGCCCTGCCCGAGGGCGGCGTGGTCGCCCGCCACTTCGAACGGCTGCGCGCGCGCTGCCGATGAAGGGCATCGGCCCGTGCAGCCATCGATTTCCTCGGGCGACGCTGAATCAGTCGGCGTTGCCGCGGCACAGGGATGTGCCGCCCGCGAATCGATCACGCACGTGACCGATTCGCTCTACATGCAGGCTGCGGGGCCGGAACCGACCTGCGCGATCATCGCGGCGATCGCTTCACGACAGCGGCAGCGGTTGCTGCAGCGGCTCGATCCGGCCCTCGCCGCGCATCACTTTCTTGAATTCGGCGCGGCTGACCGAGATGTAGCGCTCGTTGCCGCCGATCTCGACCTGCGGGCCGTCCTGCACCGCGTAGCCGTTGTCGTCCACGCGCAGGGTCATGGTCGCCTTCTTGCCGCTGTGGCAGATGGTCTTGATCTCGCTCAGTTCGTCGGCCCAGGCCAGCAGATGGCGGCTGCCCTCGAACAACTCGCCGCGGAAATCGGTGCGCAGGCCGTAGCACAGCACCGGGATGCGCAGCGCGTCGACCACTTCGCTGAGCTGCCAGACCTGGGATTTGCTCAGGAATTGGGCCTCGTCGACCAGCACGCAGTGCAGCTTCCCGTGCGCGTCGACGTCCTCGCGCACCCAGCGCTCGAGATCGTCGTCGCGTTCGAACGCCAGCCCCTCCGCGCGCAGGCCGATGCGCGAGGCGACGGTGCCGGAACCGTCGCGGAAATCGAGCCGGGGTGTGAAGATCAGCACGCGCATGCCGCGCTCGCGGTAGTTGTGCGCGGACTGCAGCAGAGTGGTGGTCTTCCCGGCGTTCATCGCCGAGTAGTAGAAGTAGAGCTTGGCCATGCGCGTAGTTTACGGCAACGCCGAGCGCGTCCTTCGCGGACGGCTCAGGGCGGCGGTGGACCCGCGGCCGGCTCCGCGGGCTTGTCGACGGCCTCGATCTCGCCCACGCGCACGGTCGCGGATTTCCATACCCGGTCTTCCTGCGCCCAGTAGCGTTCCGGATCGGTGCGCTCGGGGGAATGCAGTTGCGCCAGCACGGCCTCGACCTCGGGATCGGGCAGCACGCCGCGCAGGCGGTCGCCGGAGGTCACCTCGACGAAGCCGACGGAGCCGGTACGCGAACCGGTGACCTCGGTGCGGCTGCGTCCGAGCGCGATCTCGAAGCGGCGCTTGGCGACGGGGTCGCCGAATTCGGCGTACAGCGCCGGCCCGCGTCGGGCCACGTCCGTCTGCTGCTCCGGGGTCAGCGCCCGCCACATGCGTTCGCGGATCGCGAGGAACTGCGGATAGCCGCGCTCTGCGGCGATGTCCGCCCACAGGTAGGCCTCGACCCGATCCTCGCGCACGCCGACGCCGTGCCAGTACAGCAGGCTGAGGCGGTGCTGCGAATACTTGTCGGCGTAACGCGCGGCCTTGCGGAAGGACTGCGCGGCCTCGGACCAGCGGCCGCCGGCTGCGGCTTTCTGCGCGTACACCCGGTGTCGTTCGTTGAGGTGATAGGTGCTGCGCGCCAAGAGCATGTCGAAACGCGACAAGGCCTCGGCGTCGGTCTCGATCGCGACCGCGGCCTCGCCGGCCTGCGGCGCGATCGGCTGGGCCAGCGCCGGCGCGCACAGCGCCGACAGCAGCATCGGCGCGAGCGTGTGCCGGAGACGGCGGAAAGAGCGCGCATACGTCGACATGGCGAGCTTCCGGGTGCTAGGGCGTGCGCGGCGGCGACCCTGCGCCATCGGCTTCGGGAGCGTCGACGGCGGGCGGCTGCGCATCGGTGTCGGACGGGGCCCCGGCGCTGCGCGCATCGACCGACTCGATCTCGCCGACGGTGACGTGGCCGCTGCCCGGCGCGCTCCACTGCACGTCCTGGAACGCCCAATGGCGCTTCGCATCCCAGAACAGCTTGTCGCGCAGCTTGGACGCATCGATCGTCATGCCATCGACGGAGACCGTCTGCACCCGCGCCAACTGTCGTTCGGCGAAGCGCAGCCGCAGTTCGGTGCGGGGTTTGGCCACCGCATCGCCGAAACGCGCGAACACTGCCTGGCCCTCGTCGACGGCCCGCGCGCGCTGGGCGTCGTCGAGCGATTCCCAGTACCGCTCGCGCAGGATCAGGAACCCCGGATACCCGCGCTCGGCGGCCAGATCCATCCAGATGTAGGCCTGCACCGGGTCCGGCGCGACGCCGCGGCCGTCCCGGTACATCTCCGCGACCATGCCCTGCGACGGTTTGTCGCCGAAGAGACCGGCGCGCCGGAAAAAGCGCATCGCATCCTCGTAGCGACCCTCGCGATACGCCTTCAGTCCCAGATGGCGATATTTCAGGTCCTGGTGGTCGTCGATGTAGCCGGCCGCGATCAGTGCCGGCGCGTTCTTGTAGGTCTGCGGCGTCTGCGCCGGCACGGGTTGGGCGGCGGCGGCTAAGGCGGCCATGGCCGGGACGATGGCGATGGCGGTATTCGGCACGATGCGACGTTGCATGACCCAGGCTCTCCCATCCGGACTTCGTCCTGAATAATCCGTCGATGCCTTGCGGTCAAGCCCGCGACCGCTGCGGCGCAGCCCGATGCCGCACCGCAGGCTCTCAGGGCGTCCGCGCCGGCGGCGCGGGCTCGGCGTCGCCGACCTCCGGCGCCTGCGCGTCGGTCTCCGGCGCGGTCTCGGGGATGCGCGAATCGACGGATTCGATCTCGCCGATCGTGACCCGGCCGATCCGCGGCTTCATCCACATCTTGTCCTGCCAGGCCCAGTACTTCTTCGCGTCCCAGTAGCGCTCGTCGTAGAACTTCGAACCGGGAATCGACTGACCGCCTTCCGGGCCCGGGATCTCGATCTGCACGCCGCGGTTGAAGCCGGTGCGGCTGCCGGTCATCTGGCTGCGGCCGATCCGCAGTTGATGTTCGTAGCGCGGCTTGGCCGCGGCGTCGCCGAAGCGCGCGTACACCGCCTGTCCTTCCGCGGCCACGCGCGCGCGTTCGGGCTCGCTCAGCGCCTGCCAGTACTGCTCGCGCAGCAGCAGAAAGCCGCGATAGCCGCGCTCGGCGGCGAGATCCATCCAGATATAGGCCTGCACCGGGTCGCGCGGTGCGCCCTGACCTTTCCAGTACATCTCGGCGACCATGCCCTGCGAGGGCTTGTCGGCGAAGAAACTGGCGCGGCGGAACAGGCGCAGGGCGTCGTCGTAGCGCGCTTCCTTGTAGGCCTGCATGCCCAGCATCCGGTACTTGAGATCCTGATGGTGCTCCAGGAAACCGGCGGTGATCAGCAGCGGATCGTTGGTCGGATCCGGCGGATCCGAGCGTGCGGCGCGGTCGGCGGCGGCGGCGGTGACCGCGCAGACGCCGGCCAGCAGGGCGGCGGCGAGGCGGAGGATCGGGCGACGGCGGGGCAGGGAGCGATGCAGGGACATGGGGGGGTTCCGCGACACGGGTGACGTTCTGAGGATGCACACGGTAGCCGATCCGTCGCGGGCGACCGGGTAAACTGATGGCCTACGTGACGCCAGTCATGCCGCCAACCGCCCGATGCACGGCCTCAATCCCCAACAGCGCGAAGCCATCCAGCACACCGAAGGCCCGCTGCTGGTGCTGGCCGGCGCCGGCAGCGGCAAGACCCGGGTGATCGTCGAGAAGATCGCGCACCTGATCCAGACCAGGCGTTATCCGGCCAAACGCATCGCCGCGATCACCTTCACCAACAAGGCGGCGAAGGAAATGCGCGAGCGCATCGGCAAGCGGATCAAGGGCGAGGCCGCCGACGGGCTGACCCTCTGCACCTTCCATGCGCTCGGCCTGAAACTGCTGCAGATCGAACACGCGAAGATCGGCCTGCGCCGCGGCTTTTCGGTGTTCGACAGCGACGACGCCACGGCCCAGATCAAGGACCTGATGCCCGGCGCCAAGCCCGATGCGCTGCAGGCGATGCAGGGGCTGATCTCGCGCGCGAAGAACGCCGGGCTGTCGCCGGAGCAGGCGAAGGCGGCGGCGCAGAGCCCGCGCGAGCGCGAGGCGGCGCAGTTGTACGCGAAATACCAGCAGCGGCTGGAGACCTTCAACGCGGTCGATTTCGACGACCTGATCCGGCTGCCGGTGCAGTTGCTGGAGAGCGACGAGGACTGCCGCCTGGGCTGGCGCGAACGCATCGGCTATCTGCTGGTGGACGAGTGCCAGGACACCAACGACGCGCAGTACCGGCTGCTGAAGGCGATCGCCGGCGACAAGGGCCATTTCACCTGCGTGGGCGACGACGACCAGAGCATCTACGCCTGGCGCGGCGCGAATCCGGAGAACCTGCTGCAGTTGGGCAAGGACTACCCGACGCTGCGCGTGGTCAAGCTGGAGCAGAACTATCGCTGCAGCAATCGCGTGCTGCGCGCGGCCAACGCGCTGATCGCGAACAATCCGCACGAGCATCCGAAGAAACTCTGGAGCCAGCAGCCCGACGGGGAGCGCATCCGGGTGCTGGAATGCCGCGACGCCGAACACGAGGCCGAACGGATCGCCTCCGAGATCCATTTCATCGCCCAGTCCCGCAAGGCCGAGTGGGGCGAGTTCTGCATCCTGTTCCGGGGCAACCACCAGTCGCGGCCGCTGGAAAAAGCGCTGCAACTGCTGCGCGTGCCGTATCACCTCAGCGGCGGCACCGCGTTCCTCGACCGCGGCGAGGTCAAGGACGCGCTGGCCTGGCTGCGGCTGCTGGCCAATCCCGAGGACGATGCCGCGTTCCTGCGCGCGGTGCAGTCGCCCAAACGCGAAGTCGGCGCGACCACCCTGGCGAAGCTGGCCGAACTCGCCCGACACGCGGCCCTGCCGCTGTCGCGCGCGGCCGAATCGGTCGGCCTGCTCAAGCAACTGCAGCCGCGCGCGGCGAACGCGCTCAGTGGCTTCGCCGACATCGTCCGCGGCCTGCGCGCCGATGCGCAGAAACTGACCCCGGCGGAATTGGTGCGTCAGCTCAACGAGCGCAGCGGCCTGCTCGCCGCGCTGCGTGCGCAGTGCAGGAACGACGAGATGTTCCGCATCCGTCGCGGCAATCTCGATGAGCTGGCCGACTGGTTCGACGGCGCCCGTGGCGGCGCCGGTCCGGGCGAACTGGCCGCTTCGCTGGCGCTGCTCAGCCACGCCGACAAGGGCGAGCCGGGCAATCAGGTGCGGCTGATGAG
This sequence comes from Lysobacteraceae bacterium, assembly GCA_044345955.1. Classification (GTDB taxonomy): domain Bacteria; phylum Pseudomonadota; class Gammaproteobacteria; order Xanthomonadales; family Xanthomonadaceae; genus Lysobacter_I. Next base: position 11,903 of record JBIJAD010000017.1, on the reverse strand, counting down.
CCTGCATGCGGCCAAGGGCCTGGAATTCCGCTACGTGTTCATCGTCGGCATGGAAGACGGCACCCTGCCGCACGAGGTCAGCCTGGAAGAAGGCCGGCTCGACGAGGAGCGGCGCCTGCTCTACGTCGGCATCACCCGCGCCAAGGAGCAGTTGTGGCTGTCGCATGCGCGCGAGGCGCAGCGCTGGGGCACGAAACTGCGCCTGAGCCCGAGCCGCTTCCTCGACGAACTGCCCGTTGCCGAACTGCAGCGCGACGGCGCCGACCCGGTCGCCGACGCCGCGCGCAAACAGGAACGCGCCAGCGCCGGCTTCGCCGCCATCAAGGCGCTGCTGGACGGTTGAGTCCGGCGTCTGAGTCCGGCGCTCAGGGGCGTCCGCGGCGTTCCGTCGGTGGCGCAGGCGACGTGATCGGCGACGTGGCCGGCGGCGGCGGTGCGTCCACGGCGTCGTAGGCATCGCGCACGGCATCGCGATCGCTCTCGCCGGAGTCTGCACCGGCAGGCGGCGGCGCGACGGGGCGGGTGGCGAAAGCGGCTTCGTCTTCGGCGAGGGCCTGCAGCAGGGCGCGGTAGTCGGGCGAGTCGCGCAGGGCGTCGCGGACGAAGTCGGCGAGCAGGGCTTCGTCTTCCGGCGAGATCCGCAGCGCGGTGGGAATCGACTGCAGGCGCGCGCGCAGCCCGGGTTCGGCGACCTGATCGAATCCGATCTCGATCACGAACACCCGCGGTGTCGCGGTCGCGAATACGCCGCTGCGCACCGCTTCGGGGTCTTCGGCGATCTGCCGCTTCCACGCCAGCGCGCGCTCGCGCAGGGTCGCGGTCAATTCCTGCGAATCCAGGCGCATGTTGCCGTTGACCGCCGCGCTGATGGTGCGGAACAGACCGGGCACCCGCGCCTGACCGTCGCGCGGATCGGTCGGGTTGCTTTCGACGTTGAGCACGACGATCGCGTAGGTGCGGATGCCGCGATAGCCGAAGCGGCGCAGCGTGTTGACCAGACCGTTGAACCGGCCGATCGCCTGCAGCGGCCCGGCGATGCCGAGATTGTCGGCGACGCCGCCGTCGATCAGATGCCGGTAGCGCAGCGGTGCGTCGGTCTCCGGGCACTGCCCGGTGTCGCTGTAGTCGGCGACGTTGATCGGGCTGAACACCCCGGGCACGGCGGCGGAGGCCGCGACCGCGCGCGCCACCGGCACCGGATCGAGCGTGCTGCACAGCAGATCGAAGCCTTCCTGGGTGAATTCGATGCGGCGGCCTTCGATCATGTCGGTGGCGCCGATGCGGATGAACGGCCGTCGCCGCGGCATGTCGGCGAAGGTGCGGCCTTCGAACAGCGCATCGTCGAGCCGGTCGGCGAGATAGTCGCCGCGGCCGTAGTACGGGCTCGACAGCGCGGCCAGACTGCGCGGGCGCATCAGCCCGCGCAGGGTCAGCGCCTGCAGGTCGCGGCGCAACGCGCGCTGGGGAAAATCCTCGAAGATGGCCTCGCCATGCAGCGCGTAGTAGGTCGCGGTGAAGCTGCCGCCGGAGATCGCGGATATGAAATCGACCTCGCGCAGCAGCGTGGTCTCGCGACCGTCGACGCGCACGGTCTGCGCACGCAGCGCATCGAGGAGGTGATACGACGCCGCGGCCGAACGCATGCCGCCGCCGGAAAAGGTCAGGCTGAGCAGCAGCGTGTCGGAATTGCCCTCGCCGCGGACCATGTTCTCGGCCCGATACTGCGCGCTGCGATCGGCGCCGGCCGCCAGCGGCGGATTGTTCGCCGGTTGCAATGTCGCGCAGCCGGCGAGCAGCGCGGCGAGGAACGCTGCGGACATGGGCGCGATACGTGCGGTGGTGCGGGCGGCGGTGCGGCGAAGGCCTGACGTCATGGCCGGAGTTCCGTGAAGAGAAGGGACGACCGCGGGCGCCGCCAGCATGCCGCAATCGGCCGCCCTCCGCGACGCCGCGCGAGCGGCCGTCGTCCCTCGCGCGGACCGTGGTTCCGAGGTCTCCGCGGCCGGGGTGGCTTTCCACGCACTCGGGTGGAAAAACACCCGCTCCGCGGCAGCGTCGGTCGGTCGCGGAGCGTGCGGTCGCTTTGCATTCAATGACTTGGCGCACCCGACAACGGCCCCCGATCGCTTTGCGGACTGGCATGGCGCTTGCATTCCCTGTCCTGCCCGTCGGCGCGACCGGGACCACCCAGCGTGAGCGAACCCCCCAGAAAAAGACCGCGACTGCAGCATTTCGGCGGGCCCCCACCGATGGGCGGATTGGGCGGCGGCCCGCCTTTGCCCGCGATCCCCTTGCCCTTCCTGCCGGTGCCCGCGTTGCTGCCGCCCGTCGCCCACGGCGGTCCGCAGGCCCCGCCGGGCCTGGGTGGACCGATCGCTTTTCCCGCCATCCCGCTCCCTGTGCACGCCGTCCCCGCCCTGCTGCCGCCGCTCGGCGGCGGCGTCGGCCCGCTCGCCCCCATGGGCGGCCCCGGAGCCCCTCACGCCGTTCCCGCGATCCCGCTCGGAGGGCCACCGCAAGGGCCGCCGCAGGGACCGCCGCTCGCCCATGCCGTTCCCGCCCTCCTGCCCGCCCCGGTGGCGCCCGTGGCGCCGGTGCTGCCCGCATTGCCTGCCGTGCCCCCGGTCCGCTTCCGGATCGGCGAGAACGGGAAGATCCACTACTTCAAGCGGGACGATGTTGCGACCCAGCAGGCGCAGGCGGCGAGCTACATCGAAATGAGCGCGCAGGACTTCTCGGTCTTCAAGGGCGCGGGCAAGCGCTACGGCAGCCACAAGATCACCGATCCGGAGACCATGCGCAGTTACGTGCGGGATGCCGCGACAGGGACCTTCTACGAGTTCGACAAGGCCGCGGCCGACGAGCGCGGGGCCGTCGCCGGCGACCAGGCGGGCCTGACCGGCAAATACAACACCAACCGCCTGATGGACCGAAGCCGCAACAACCGCATCGGAGGCGCCCTGCAGCCGTTCGATGTCGGGCATTACAAGCAGGCCGCACCGGGCAGCAACATGGACGCACTCAGCGGCAAGGCCGAAAACTTCGGCGCCAACCGCGATCACGTGGTCTCCGGAGAGTCGTTGAAACGCCGTGCCCGAGCGCATGGTGCAGACGCGAACGCCGCCTACAACCAGGGCTTGACCATCGCCATTCCCAACAACGAAATGCACAAGCCGCACAGCCCGACCTTCGGCGGGCGTCAGGCCAGCAAGGACACGGTCGGTGGTGCCGAGGCCGCACGCGCGGCGCAGGATGCCGCGCATCCCGCGGTGGCCTTCCATCGCGACGTGACCACGATGCTGGCGCGGACCCGCGGTCAGAATCACGGCGGTGTGCATCCGGGTCTGGATCTGACCAATGCCGACAATCGCGTCAAGCAGATCGGCGCTTACCGCAAGTTGTTCAAGGCCAGCGCCAAGATGCACGCGGCCGATCCCAACCGCGGCTTCAATCCGGCGGCGCCCGCCTACGACGTGGTGCATACGCCCAAGCACAACGAGCCACAGAAGATCGGCACGTTCACCAGCGTGTTGTCCCCGGGGGGCGGATCGCAAGGGAAAAAGCTGGCCGGATCGCTGTCGCAGTCCCTGAGAGACACCGGTCGCGCGAGGCCGTAGGGTGTTTTGCCGTCTTTGCGCGGGTTTCCGGCTGGCGGGAGTGGGTGTGGGCTTGGTGGGGCATGAGTGTCCCCGTGCCCGCCTGCTAATCGATTCGTGAACGGGTTGACACAAACAGGAAGTACAACCCGAGGATCGAACCGCAAACGACGCCGAACAGCCCCAGTTCGACCATGTCCGGAAAGCCGAGCGCGTGGGCCACGAGAACGAAGCCGATGGCGAACCCGAGGCACGACCAATCCGCCCGGGACAGGCGATCGCGAAGAATCAGCGCCGGAATCGCGGCAGCGCAGAAACGCAGCACCGCCAGGACATAGCAGACGCCGGCAGCGATCAATATCCCGCTTTCCACGCCGTTCTCGATGATCGCGGCGACGAACAGCGCTGCGATCAGCGCAATGAAGAGTCCGTTGTCCTTGAACCATTTCCCGAGTTTCATGCAAACCAACCGTATGCGCTGCGCAAGCATCGGGCCTCGCCGTGAAGCCTCGCTCCCCCAGGTCTTTCGAACGAATCACTGGACGATGGCCGAGGACCCCTCCGCCGGAACGTCATCGTAGCGCGGCTGCCGGGGAAAACGATGCCGTCGGGTTGCGGGTGCCAGAGCCTGCTCCTCCTTCGATGGCTCTGCGGACGGAACGGTGGGTGTCCCGGTAGGAGGGATAATGTGGGTGTCGCGGTATTTGATCTGCGGCGCCTCGTCTTGTGCCATCCGTCCGCCGCACACGCAGCGACGCGCGATGCCCGGCAGCATCGGTTCGGGCGAGGTCGACGCGAAACGCTCCGCTCGAGCAGGCCGTCGACGGGAAAGAAGTATCGAACGCCTCCCTACTTTTCCTTCCGCCAATTCACCGACCCGCGATTCTCCAGCGTGCTCGACTCGATCTCGATATCGAAGCCCTTGCGCAGCAGGTATTTGAGGGTGAGCACCTGGCCGGTGCCGAGCAGCGAGACGCCGTAGCCGACGTAGAGGCGCGGCGAGAGGTATTTGCCGATGCCGACGACGGTCCCGCCGAGGGCGCGGGATTCGCTGACGCCGGCGTCGTCGAGACCGATCTTCGCGCCGAGCTGCGACGCGAGCAGGTTGCCGGCGGAGAGTGCGGCGGTGGCGGCGCTGAGGCGGCGGTTCTCGTCGGCACTCGCGGTGGACAGCGGGCGGCCGAGGGCGAGGTAGGCGAGGGCTTCGGATTCGCTGGTCGCCGGGTCGCTCCACACCGTGGCCTCGGGTGCGGAGGCGCGGCCGCGCACGTCGATGCCGGCGGTGATGTTGCCGATCTTGCGTTCGGCGCGGACGTCCAGCAGCGGATCGGCGAAGGCGGTGTTCGACCACACCAGGCGCCCGCGGGTGATGGCGAGGTTCTGGCCGTAGGCGCGATAGCGGCCGGCGACGTCGAGCGAACCGGTGGCCACGGTTTCGCGGCCCGGTCGCGCACGCATGCGCACGCTGCCGCCGAGGCTGCCGTCGAGGCCGAAGCCGTGCAGGCGCACGTCCTCGCCCATCTCCAGCGCCAGATCCAGATCCAGCGGCGTCGCAGTCCCGCGTTCGGGATCGACCGGATCGAGCACGACCACGTCTTCCGATGCGGACACGCCGGCGTCGAGACGTTCCAGATCGAACTTCGCGCTGTCGATGCGCACGCTGCCGACGACCGCGATCGGCGCGCCGGCGGTCCAGCGCACGACCACGGCGGGATCGACCACCGCGCGCAGTTGGCGGGTATCGGAGATCAGCACGTCCTCGCCGGTCACCGCGAGCCGCAGCGGTGTGTCGTCGTTCGACCAGCCGAGCGTGCCGTCGACGCGCAGCGTGCCTTCGCCGCTGCGCACGCGGCCGGCGATGGTGGCGTTGCCGTCGGGCTGCGCGTCGAGGCGCAGATCCCCTTCGCGCAGGCTGAGCGCGAGCGCCGGCAGTTCGGCGGTGAAGTCGCTCAGCCGCGCCTGTCCGCCGAGGGTCGGGCGCGCGCGGCTGCCGCCGAGCGCGATCCGACCTTCGAGTCGGCCTTCGGGTTCGACGATGTCGGGCGAGAACAGTTCGAGCCAGGTCAGTGCGCGGGTGTCGACATCGACTTCGCCGCGCAGCGGTGCGTCGGCGTCCCAGCCGCTGTCGATGCGCGCGGAGACGCGTCCGTCCGGCGCGAGCGCGGCGGCGAGTTCGGCATCGAAGCGATGCGGATCGAAGCGTGCGTCCAGGCGCAGGTCGCGGACCGCGAACACTTCGTCGCGGCCGCGCGCATCCAGCGCCAGCGCGGCGGCGGCAGAACGCAGTTGCGCTTCGCCGCGCCAGGTGTTGCCCTGCGGCCGCAGCCGCGCGTCGAGATCGACCGTGCCGCGCACGTTCCAGCGCCGGCCGCGCTGGGGTTCGGGCAGGTAGGGCGCGAGCAGATTCAAGGGCAGCGCCTCGCCGCGCACATCGGCGCGTTGCGGCCAGTCGATGTCGGCGCACAGGCGGAGGGCGGGATCGGTCGCGGCGAAACAGCTCGTCGGCAATTTCAGCCGCCATCCGTTCGCGACGGGTGTGGCCTCGAACCGCGCCGGCGCCTGCAGCGTCCACGCCGGGCCCTGGGTCGGGGCCAGACGCAGCGCATCGAAGCGGCCCTCCCAGCCGGTGCCGCGACGCGTGAGCGCGCCGTCGAGCGCGACCGAACCGAATTCGGTTTCGGCGTCGCCGTCGATGCGCAGCGCTTCGACCGCGCCTTCCGCGCGCAGGCGCACTTCGCGGAGGACAAGCCCGGCATCGACCTCGCTGCCGGCGACGGTCAGGGCGCCCTGACTGCCGGCGCGCCACGGCAGGCGTCCGCGCACCTGCAGGCTCTGCGCGCGCCAGTCCTGCCAGCGCAACGCGCGGCCGTCGAGATCGGCGTCGATCTCCGGCTGTGCGCGCGGGCCGGTCAGGCGCAGCGTGCCGCGCACCTGCCCCTGCGCCTGCGGGTGCAGATCGGCCAGTTGCAGCGGCGCGAGACGCGCATCGAGGTCGTAGGTCGCATCGATGCGGCCACGGGCATCGATCCGGCTGGCGCCGATCGACAGCGCGACCTCGCCCGCGACATCGGTGCGGCCGTCGGCCTGCGCGGGCAGGCCGATGCGCAGATCGGCGCGACCGGACAGCGCGCGACCGCGCAGGCGACCGCCCAGATCGGTCGCGAGCGCCTGCACATCGAGTCCGCCGTCCTTGCGCGTCTCGCCGCGCGTGCGCAGCGTGGCGTCGATCGCGCCGCGCCAGTCCGGCAGCACGTAGCCGGGATCGACGCCGCGCAGTCGCGCCTGCGCGTCCCAGCGCAGCGTCGGCGACCACGCCAATGTGCCTTCGCCGTCGAGTCGGCCGCCGGGCATGGTCGCGCGCAGGCGTTCGAAGCGCGCGCCCTTGCCGTCGCCGCGCGCCAGCAGCGCGATGTCGGCGCGGTCGACGACACGTCCACGACTGCGCTGCAGCCGCGCATCGCCTTCCGCGGTCCACGCACGCAGGCCGCCGCTCACTTCGAAATCGCCATCGCCGACGATCGTCGTCGCATCCTTGCCTTCGCCCTGCCAGCGCAGCGCGCGCGCTTCGAGCCGGCCTTCGAAACGGGCGTTCTCCGGGTCGCGGAAATCGGCGCGGCCGTTCGCGGACAGAGTGCCGTCGAGCAACGCGATGCGCAGCGGTGCGACGCGCAGGGTCTGCGCTTCGATCGCCACGGTCGAGGGCAGGATCGTGGCTTCGACGCCGTCGCGCGACACGCGCCCCTGCAGCCGCGCGGTGCCGGCTTCGCCTTCGCCGCGCAGATCGAAAAGCATCGGCGTGTCGTCGTCGCTGCCGAGCAGCGCGCCCAGCGTCAGTCGTTCGGTCTTCGCCGCGAAACTCCAGCGCGGCCGCTGTTCGTCGTACAGGCGCAGGCGCGCGCGCAGTGGCGCTGGTGCATGGCCGGCGAGGGCGATGTCCAGTGCGCGCAGATCGCCGCGCGCGACCAGTCCCAGCCGCGCCGGCGTGCGGCCGACCGCGGCCGGCAGCAGCGCGCTCGCGGTCAGATCCATGCGGTAGCGCTCGCGCGGCAGGTAGTCGCCGTGCAGTGTGAAGCGGCCGCGATCGCTGTCGATCGCGATCCTGCGCAGCGTCAGCCGTCCGCGCTCGGCGAGCACACCGCCGCGTGCGCTGCGGATCACGACCACGTCGCTGCCTGCGCCGCCGCCATCGCGCACGATCGAAAGTTGGTCGATCGCGATCGCCTCCGCTTCCAGCGCCAGCGGCGGTTCGATCGCCGGCAGCGATTCCGGCCAGCGCGGCAGTTCGAACGGCGAATCGTCGCGCGGGAGCACCAGGGTCGCATCGAACACCCGCAGCGCTTCCAGGCGCAGCCTGCGGCCCAGCAGCGGCTGCAGACTCGGGTCCAGTTCGATGCGGGCGGCGCGGAACGTGGTGCGCAGCGGTTCGTCGCAGCCCGGCCAGGCCACCGGGCGGCCGTCGCGATCGGGGCATCCCAACTGCACGTAGCGCACGTCGTGCAGCACCAGCGGACCGGAGACCGTGCCCTCGGCGCGCGACCAGGTGAGCGTGGTGCCGTCGGGCAGCCGCGCGACGATCTGGCCGAGCAGCAGATCGCGGCCGCGCAGGCTGTTGAACAGCGCATAGCCGACGATCAGGGCCAGCGCAAACAGCGCGAGCAGCAACAGCAGACTGCGTATCGCGAGCACGCGCATGCGCGCGCGCCGACGGGCGCGCAGCGCGGCGATCCGCGCCTCACGCTCTTCGGCGGTGATCGGCTGGCTCGCCATCGTTCACAGGTCCGCGCCGAGGTTGATGTGCACGGTGAAACGGGCGTCGGGGTCGTCCAGGCCGTGGCCGATATCCACCCGCAGCGGGCCGACCGGCGATTTCCAGCGCAGCCCGAGGCCCACACCCTTGCGCAGGCGGTCGAAGCGGCCGTCGAATGCGCTGCCGCCGTCGACGAACGCGGCGAAGCCCCATGCGTCGTTGAAGTACTGCTCGTATTCGAGGCTGGCGACGACCACGTTCTTCGCGCCCAGCGCGAACGGATCGCGACCCGGACCGGCGGCGATCCGCGGCCCGATCTCGCGATAGTCGTAGCCGCGCACGCTGCGGTCGCCGCCGGCGTAGAAGCGCAGGGTCGGCGGGATCTCGACCAGATCGTCGGTGAAGGTCGCGCCCAACTCGCCGCGTGCGATCAGGCGACTGCGCGCACCGAGCCCGCGGAACCAGCGCCCGGTCAGATGCAATTGCAGGAAGTTCGCATCCGAACCCGCGCCCTGCAGTCCGCCGCGCACGGTCGCGCTGGCGCCGAAGCCACGACGCGGCTGGATGCGGTCGTCGGCCCGGATGTATTCCGCCAGCAGCGAGGGATACAGATACGTGGTCTCGCGATACAGCAGCACCGGGCGCAGCAGACTGGCGTAATCGTAGGCCCAGCGTTCGTGCAGGGCATGCACGGAGCCGACCAGACTCAATTCGCGGCTGTATTGCGCGCTGCGGCTGAACACCGCTTCGTAGCGACGCGTGTCGATATAGTCGGTCTGCTCGTCGTAGGCCTGCAGGCGGGTGGTGTACCAGCCCTCGCGCCAGGCGAAGGCCGGGATGCGGTGCTGCAGGGTGAGCACCTTGCGCTTCTCGGCGTAGTCCAGTTGCGCGAGGGCCTTGTGCCCGCGCGAGTTGAGGTAGCGCCGCTCCAGTCCCAGCGACACGCCGAAACCGCTGTCGGTGCCGAAACTGGCGCCGACCGTATAGACGCTGCGCGGCGCCGGCGTCAGCCGCACCGTCACCGGCACTTCGCCGGCCTGCGCGTCCTCGGGGCGCGGTTCGATGTCGATCCGACTGAAGTAGTCCAGCCCCACCAGCGATTTGCGCAAGCGGTCGAGGCGGCCCTGATGGTAGTAATCGCCGGTCTCCCAGTACACGAAACGACGCAGCAGCGATTCGCGGATCGCGGGCTTCCCGCCTTGGTCGAACACCAACTCGCCCATCGCGTAGCGATCTCCGCTGTCCCAGCGCAGATCGATCTCGGCGGCGCGCTCGGCGCGGGTCACTTCCACCCGGCGCGAGAGGAAGTCGGCATCGAAATAGCCGCGCTCGGCCAGACGCCGGGTGATGAAGGCCTTGCTCTGCTCGTAGACGCGATGATCGAACACCTCGCCGATCTTCGGCGAGAACCGGCCCAGTTCCTCGCCCAGATAGCGGTCGTCGGCGCCGTCGCCTTCGATCGCCACGGTCGCGCTGCGCACCCGCACCGGCTCGCCCGCGCGCACCGCGATCGACACCGTCACGGGCGCGTCGTCGGCCAGGTCCTCCCACTGCGCCGGCAGGGTCTGGATCCGGATCTCCGGCGAGTAGTGGCCGAAGGGTTCGAGCGCGCTGCGGGTCTCGTCCTCGGCCGCGCGCAGCAGGTAATCCAGTCGCGCCGACGACACCCGCTTGCCCTGCGCCGCCTCCAGCGACAGCGCGGCGCGCACGTTCGCGGTCATCGCCTCATCGAGACCCTCGACCCGCACCTCGGCGACCTGCGCCGCCTGCGCCGCGGCGCCGAAGCAACCCAGGGCGATGGCGAACAGGAGGCGTGCGGCCGGCGACATGCGCGCAGGATACCCGCCGCGACTGCGGTGGCCCACACCGGCCGCAGCCGGCGTTCATGATGGCGCGCGCTCAGGGGCCGGCGTCGGCGGTGTCGGCCGATGCGGTGGGCGACAGCCCGAACCGCTTCACGCAGGCCTTGATCGGCGTCTCCTCGCGCACCGCGATCCGCCAGCCCTGGTCGCCGCCCTGCGGGCCGTAGTCGGCGACCAGCCCGTAGCGGACGCAGGGTCGGGCTTCGATCACGAACGGGCGCGCGATCATCGCGCCGCCGGCGGCGCGCCGGGTGCTGGCGATGCGGAAATGGTGACGGCCCGGCGGCAGTTCGTGCACCGGACGGTCGCGGAAATCCATCGAGCCGTTGATCGCCATCAGGATCACGTCGTATTCGCCGCGATCCCGGTCGGCGATGCCGCCGACGCGGATCTCGATCCAGGGCGCGGGTTCATCGGCGCGAGCGGGCGCCCAGGCCGCGAGGCCCGCGCAGGCAAGAAACGAAAGCAGGACGGAACATCGCATCGGCGCGCACCCGGCATCTGATCGCACCATCACACACGATCCGCATGACAGGGATGCGAAACGTCGCTGACAGTACGCCGGAGAGGATCGTGTCAGACGTCCACATGAACGGCCGCGACCGCGGTCACGGCTCGCGACACGGGGACGGGATCATTCCGTCGGCGCGACGACCGGTGCGGGCAGCGGTGCGTCCTTGTCCGGGGCGGTCAGGCCGAACTTCTTCAGGCAGCGCTTGATCGGTTTGGCCGAACGCACGACCGGCATCCAGTTGCGGTTGTCGATGCTGGTGCCCGGTTGGCGCGACGCGATCAACTCATAGGTCGTGCACGGCGCCATGTCCAAGGTGAACGCGATGAAGCGCAGTTCGCCGAGCGTGCCCTCGATGGTCGGCGCGACCGCGAATTCGTGTTTGCCCGGGGCGAGCGGATAGAAGGTTTCCGGGCTGAAGTCGCGCTCGCCGTCGACCGCGATCATCACCAGTTGCGCCTGGCGCGGGTCCGAGAGCTTGGGCTGGCCGAGCACGATCTGCGACCAGTGTTTGGATTCGTCGCCGGCGAGGGCGGGAGCGGTGGCGGCGAGGGACAGGGTGAGCGCGATGGCGGCCTGCTGCAGGGTGCGGGACATGCGGGGCTCCTTGCCGTCGTGGGGGAAGGGCGACGCCCGCGCGCTCCGGCACGCAGGGATGCGGACGGCCGGGCGGGATTCTGGCAAGCCGCGCCGCCGCGCGGCAACGCCGTCCGTCGGAACGCGCGCCGCGACGGCGCGCGCTCAGACAGACAGATGCTCGATCGCGGCGACGCTGCCGAGGCGGTCGGCGAGGCGCTGCAGCAGGGCGAGGCGGTTGCCGCGCACGGCTGCGTCGTCGACGTTGACCATCACCTTGTCGAAGAAGGTATCGACCTCCGGCCGCAGGCGCGCGAGGCGGCCGAGTACGGCGACGTAATCGCGGTTCGCGAGCAGCGGATCGGTGTCGGCGATGGCCTGTTCGACCGCGGCGTGCAGATCGCGTTCGGCGTCTTCGGCGAACAGCGCGGTGTCGACCGTCGCCGGGATCGTGCTGTCGGCCTTCTTCAGGATGTTGCGGATGCGCTTGTTCGCCGCGGCCAGGGCTTCGGCCTCGGGCAACTTGACGAATTCGCCGATGGCTTTCAGGCGGCGGTCGAAGTCGAGCAGGGAGCCGGAGGTCGCCGCTGCGTTCGTCGCGACTGGCGTCG
>JBIJAD010000051.1:0-15022 GCA_044345955.1 Lysobacteraceae bacterium | reverse complement strand
ACCGGAAGCCCCCCCTGTGGGAGGGCCGGAAGGCCCGACCGGGCGCATCAGCGCGGCCACGGCCTCGAATTGCTGCGGGGTGACGCCTTGGTCGGCGTAGTAGGCGCGGAGGCGATCCAATACGAATTGAGATAGCTCTTCAATTTCCTCACTGGAAAATTTAGCCAATTCTCCTGCCGCTCTCTTTTCTGGAAGCTCGTCAATTTTGAACTGGATTGAATTCAAGACAACCGAAGGCTCATGAGCTTCAAGGGCTTTGTCTAACTCATCGCGGAGCCGCTTTTGATTCACAAAAAAATTCAAATCGTTTGTAACGGTGTTTAGCGCCGACCCCATGGAAACTCGGACCTCGGCATCCAACTTACTTTCAATCACCGTCCTCGCCAACCCCAACGCATTACGCCGAAGCGAGAACGGATCCTTGTTCCCCGTAGGCTTCAACCCCGCCGCGAACCCACCCGCCAACGTATCCAACCGCTCCGCAATCGCCAGCACCTGCCCCAGCCTGCTCGGCGCAATGGCATCGCCCGCGAACCGCGGCATGTAGGCTTCGTCGATGGCGGCGGCGACTTCCGGCGCTTCGCCGGCCGCGGCGGCGTAATAACGCCCGGCGATGCCCTGCAATTCCGGAAACTCGTTGACCATACGCGACTGCAGATCGGCCTTGGCCAGTTCCGCCGCGCGGCGGGCAAGTTTGGGATCGACGCCGACTTCGCCGGCGATGCTTTCCGCCAGCGCGGCGACGCGCGCGACCTTGTCGGCGACGGTGCCGAGCTTGGCCTGATACGTCACCGTCTTCAGGCCCGCGTTCATCGACGCGAGTCCCTGCTTCAGATCCTCGTCGAAGAAGAACTTGGCGTCGGCGAAGCGCGGGCGGATGACGCGTTCGTAGCCCTTGCGGACTTCGGCTTCGTCCTTCGAGTCGATGTTGGCGATGCCGATGAAGTGCTCGGTGAGTTTGTCGGCGGCGTCGAGCACCGGAAAGAACTTCTGGTTGGCTTCCATGGTCGCGATCAGCGCTTCCTGCGGCACCGCGAGGAACTCGCGCTCGAAAGCGCAGAGCACGGCCTTGGGCCATTCGACCAGGCACTGCACCTGTTCGAGATTGTCGTCGGTGATCCGCGGGGTGCCGCCGACCTTGACCGCGGCGCCCTCGACTTCGGCGACCACGCGCGCGCGCCGTTCGTCCGGGTCGGCCAGCACCTTCGCCGCGCGCAGCGCATCGACATAATCGTCGGGCGAGGCGATCCACACCGCGGCCGGATGCAGGAAGCGATGGCCGCGGCTCATGCGGTCGGCGCGGATGCCGAAGACCTCGCCCTCGACCACGGTGTCGCCGAGCAGCAGCACCAGCCAGTGCACCGGACGCGCGAAACCGGCGTCGCGCGCGCCCCAGCGCATCGGCTTGGGGATCGGCATGCCGGCCAGCGCCTCGCGCAGGATCTCCGGCAGCAGCGCGGCGGTCTTCGCGCCGGGCTTCACGCTGCGCAGGACGAAACGCTCGCCCTTGTTGTCGGTGGTCTTCTCAAGCTGCGTCCAATCGACGCCGGCCTTGGCCGCGAAGCCTTCCAGCGCCTTCGTCGATTTGCCTTCGGCGTCGAGTGCGATGTTGAGATACGGGCCGAGCACTTCGCTGCGCTGTTCGGGCTGTTCGACGGCCACGCCGGGCAGGCGCACCGCGAGCCGGCGCGGGCTGTACAAGGGTTTGGCGCCGTCGCGGTCGAACGCGATGCCGCGCCTGTGCAGGCCGTCGATCACGCCGTCGAACAGCGCCTGGGCCAGCCCGGGCAGGGCCTTCACCGGCAGTTCTTCGGTGCCGAGTTCGATCAGGAGTGGCAGCATTTGGGTCATGGGGCGGCTCTGGTCTGGTTCTTTCCTTCTCCTTCCGGGAGAAGGTGCCCGAAGGGCGGATGAGGGTCGGAACTGCGGTGGCGGCGAAGTCGTAGGCGACCGGCCCTCACCCCAACCCCTCTCCCGGCGGGAGAGGGGCGCCAATCTCCGTGTCGGATGGGCGCGCGCCTCCGCTGGCATCGGGCTGGAAGAACGGCGCGTAATAGCGGCGGAACACCGGCAGCGCTTCGCAGCGGGCGCGCCGTGCCTGCAGCGCGGGGAAGTCGTCGAGCGGTTCGGGCACCGCCTCGTGGGCGTAGGTGACGAAACAGGCGACGGTGATGTCGGCGGTGCCGAGGCGGTCGCCGATCAACCATTCGCGATCCGCCGCCGCGGCGCAGGCCTTGTCCAGCTCGCCGAGCGCGCCGCGCATCTGCGCGCGGCAGCGTTCGACGTAAGGCGCATGGCGCAGATGTTCGGGACGGAATACGCGCTCGCCGACGATCTGGATCGCCTTCTCGGCGGCGCCGGTCGCGAACGCGAGCAGGCGCAGCGCGGCGCGGCGGTCGGCGCCCGGCGGCGGCAACAGCGCGCGTTCGGGGCCGACCAGATCGTCGAGGTGTTCGAGGATCATCATCGACTCGGTCAGCGGCTCGCCGTCGACGGGCACCAGCACCGGCACCCGGCCGAGCGGGCTGTAGGCGCGAATGCGCTCGAAATCGCGGCCCACCGACCAGTCGCGATGCTCGAACGGGAAGCCGAGCAGATCCAGCGCGATTGCGACCCGGCGCACGAACGGCGAGTCGTACATGCCGATGAGCAGGGTCATATCACGTCGCGCTTGGCCAGCAGATCGTCGCGGCCTTTCTCGGTCAGACGTGGCGGCTCCGGACGATCGTTGGCGTTTTTCCACAGCAGCACCAGGCCCGCGAACGGCGGCAGGATGAAGCCGAAGAAAAACCAGAGCCAGGCGTTGCGGTTCGAAGTCTGCGCCCAGTAGGCCACGAAGATCGCGAACAGGAACGCCACCAGCCCGGTACTTGCGTAATTCTGCGCCGACATCATGCCACCTCCCTTGCGATGGCCTGTTTCAGGCCAGGGAATCCAAGTTTTTCGCGCTGCGCGTAATAACTTTCGGCGACCGCGCGCGCCAGATTGCGCACGCGCAGGATGTAGCGCTGACGCTCGGTCACCGAAATCGCGCGACGCGCGTCGAGCAGGTTGAAGCTGTGGCTGGCCTTGCACACCTGGTCGTAGGCCGGCAGCGGCAGACCCAGTTCGACCAGCTTCAGCGCCTCGGCCTCGCAGGCGTCGAAGCGATGGAACAGTTCCTCGACGTTCGCATGCTCGAAGTTGTAGGCGCTCTGCTCGCGCTCGTTCTGCAGGAATACGTCGCCGTAGGTGACGATGCCCTGCGGGCCTTCGGTCCAGACCAGGTCGTAGACGTTGTCGCAGTTCTGCAGGTACATGCACAGGCGTTCGAGCCCGTAGGTGATCTCGCCCAGCACCGGCCTGCACTCCAGGCCCCCGGCCTGCTGGAAGTAGGTGAACTGGGTGACTTCCATGCCGTTGAGCCAGACCTCCCAGCCGAGGCCCCAGGCGCCGAGGGTCGGCGATTCCCAGTTGTCCTCGACCAGACGCAGGTCGTGCACCTGCGGGTCGATGCCCAGCGCCTTCAGCGAGTCGAAGTACAGCTCGACGATGTTGTCGGGGTTGGGCTTCATCACCACCTGGTACTGGTAGTAATGCTGCAGGCGGTTGGGGTTTTCGCCGTAGCGGCCGTCGGTGGGGCGGCGCGAGGGCTGCACATAGGCCGCGTTCCACGGCTCGGGGCCGAGCGCGCGCAGGAAGGTGGCAGGATGGAAGGTGCCGGCGCCGACCTCGAGGTCGAGCGGCTGGATCAGCACGCAGCCCTGCGCGGCCCAGTAGGCGTTCAGGCGCTGGATGAGGTCCTGGAAGGTCGGTCCCTGCATGAGACGGCACGGCGGTGTGGGGACTGGGTAGTATAAGCGGCAGTTCCCGCCGCCCCGCCGCCGTGCCCGCCCGCCGCGATCGTCCCAATCCCCTGCGATTCCTGATCCTGGAGACCGGCCAGCCGGTGGACAGCCTGCGCCGGCACGGGCGCTTTCCGCACTGGATCCGGGTCGCCGCCGGGCTGGCCGCCGACGAGGCCACCGCGGTCGACGTCGAAGCCGGCGAAGACCTGCCGCACGATGGCGGCTACACCGGGGTGATCGTCACCGGGTCCAGTTCGATGGTCACCGACCGCCACGCCTGGAGCGAGCGTACCGCCGAGTGGCTGCACGACCGGCTGCATGCGGGCCTGCCGGTGCTGGGCATCTGCTACGGCCACCAGTTGCTGGCGCATGCGCTGGGCGGGGAGGTGGACTACAACCCGCAGGGCCGCGAGATGGGCACGGTCGCGGTGGACCTGCACCCGCACGCCGGCCAGGACCCGTTGTTCGCGCCGCTGCCGGGACGCTTCCAGGTGCAGGTCAGCCATCTCCAGAGCGTGCTGCGGCCGCCGGCCGACGCCACCGTGCTGGCGCGCTCGGACCAGGACGCCTGCCAGGCCTTCCGCTGGCGCGATCGCGCCTGGGGCCTGCAGTTCCATCCGGAATTCAGC
The DNA here is from genome assembly GCA_044345955.1 of Lysobacteraceae bacterium. Taxonomy (GTDB): domain Bacteria; phylum Pseudomonadota; class Gammaproteobacteria; order Xanthomonadales; family Xanthomonadaceae; genus Lysobacter_I. Next base: position 10,566 of record JBIJAD010000051.1, on the reverse strand, counting down.
GCCGGGCACATGCGCGGCTATGTCCATGCCCGGCGCGATGCGCTGCAGCGCGAAGGCCGCTGCCACCGGCGCATGGCGAAAGACGTCAAACCGACCCCGCACGCGCGCGGCCTGCTCCGCCGTTTCGTGCGTCACGCCGCTACACTGCGCGGGCACTGAGCGCGACGCATCACACCGACGAGGATCACGATGGAAATTCGCAGGCTGCCGGCGTCCGCCGGCGCGGAATGGCTGCTGGAAGCGTTTCGCTTGTTCATGAAATCGCCGATGGGCTTCGTGCTGCTCGGCGTGATCTACGGCGGACTGATGCTCGCGGTGATGGCCGGTGCGCAGATCTCTCCCGCGATGGGCGGGCTGCTGCAATTGGTGTTCCTGTTGCTCGGCCCGCTGCTGATGGCGGGCATGATCTTCGCCGCGCACGAGGTCGATGCCGGACGCAGCGCGATGCCGGGGCATCTGATGGCGGCGGTGCGCACCGGTCGCGCCGGGCGGGTGCTGACCACGCTGATCCCGCAGATCGCGATCGCGGGGCTGGTGATCGGCCTGCTGTATCTGCTGGTCGGGCAGGAAAACATGGTCCGGATCAGCGAGCTGATGGCGAAGATCCAGACCCAGGCGCAGACCGGCACCCCGGTCGATCCCAATCTGCTGATGCAGTTGCCGGCCGGCCGCCTGTTCGCCTGGATGGTGCTGACCATGGGCATCCTGCTGGTCACCCTGTTCCTGACCTTCACCGTCGTCCCCGACCTGATGTTCGCGGACGTGCGCCTGTTCGGGGCGATGAAGCGCAGCCTGCGCGCCTGCCTGGGCAATCTGCCGGCGATGCTGGTGTTCATGGCCCTGGCCCTGGTGGTGATGTTCGCGGTCGGCATCGGCCTCGGCATCGTGATGGGCATCCTGCAACTGGTGCTGGGCCAGGCCGGCGCGATGGTCGGCAATGCGCTGGGCAACGGCATCATGATCTGCTTCGTCGCCGCCACCATGTACGTGGCCTGGAAGCAGATGCTGGGCGGCACCGACACCGCGGCGCCGCCGGCGCCCTCGGCGGTGGCGATGTGAGCTTCGAGGGCTGATCGACGCGGGGCTCAGCGCCCCTGCGGCGGCGCCGCCAGTTCCTTCGCGTCGAGGAATCCGCTGCGATCGGTGTCCTGGCGGCGGAAGCGCTCGGCCAGCCGCGCGCGGTGGGTGTCGCGGGTGATCGTCGCACCGCGGCCGCCGGGCTGTTCGTCCGGCGACAGCACGCCGTCGCCATTGCGATCCATGCCGTCGAAGGCGTAGCTCAGCCAGTCCTGATATTCGACGACCGACACCTTGCCGTCGCGGTCGGTGTCCATGCGCGAGAGATAGTCGCCGCTGCCCTGCGGGGCGCTGCGCGGCGCCGGCGGAGCGGCCGGGGCGGTCGGCGGCGCCACTTCGCCGCGCCATGTCAGATCCTGGGCGGGTGCCGGCGCGGCCGCGAGCAGTGCGGCGAGGGCGGCAATGGCGGCGAGGGCGAGGTGCGGATGGCGGTGGGCGGCGGCAGGCATGGCCTCAAGCCTGCTCGGGGATGCGGGCGGCCGCAAGTCCCGGTCGTGCGCAGACACCGTCGGCCTCGGAGAGGCCGATCTCAACCCCGCCCCCAAACCCCCAGCTTCGCCCGGATCTGCAGCGCGCGCAGGCGGCCGGACAGCGGCTTGCCGCGCAGTCGGCCGAGCCTGCCGGCGATGAGATCGTCGGTCGCGGCGATCACGCGCTCCGATGAGCGTCCGTCGCGATACGGGTGGATGGCATCGGCATAGGCGACGATCGCCGCGCGCAGGGCGTCGTCCGAGGCGAAGGCGCGTTCGAGCATCTTCGGCAATTGCGCGGGGTCGTCGAAATCCAGCATGTGCGGCTTCGGCGCGCGGTTGCGCAGGGTGACGACGGGTTTGTGCTGGACCACGAACTCCGAGACCACCGAGGTGGTGTCGGCGACCAGCACATCGGCGGCGCGCTGCGCGGCCATCAGTTGCTCGGTCTCGACGAAGGCCGCGTTCGGCCCGACCAGACCGCGGTAGCGTTCGAACAGTTCGGACGCGCATTTCGGATGCAGGGTCAGCAGCCAGTAGCGGTCGCTCCGCGCGATCTCGGCGGCGATCGCCTCGAACAGATGCGGCGCGGCGCTCAGGCGTTCGGTGAAGGTCGAAGCGAACAGCACCGTCGGCCGGCCCTGCGCCGGCGCGCGCAGGGCGGCGGCGGCGCCGTGATCGTCGCGGAACAGCGGATCGAGCTTGGGCCAGCCGGTCTCGACCACCGCGAAGTGCGGGTGCCGCGCGGCGAGGGCGCGGAACGGGCCGGTGGTGGCCGGGCCTTGGGTGCAGTACAGGTCGAACAGGCCGCGGACCCGGAAATGGCCGCGGGCGTTGTCGCGTTTCTCGACGTTGAAGCCGTGGAACAATTGGACCTTGGGCCCGGTCAGGAACGTCGGCACCCAGTTCGCGGCGCTGAACACCGCCCGCGGGCGCAGGGCGACGGCCTCGCGCAGGCTTATCATGCGCACCGGGTCCGGCAAGCGCGCGCCGGCCGCGCCGTCGGCGAACCAGGCGTGCACGCCGTGACCCGCGGCTTGCAGCGCCTCCGCAAGCGGTTGCAGGATCGGCAGGGCATACCGCTCCGTCGCGAACAACAGGTATTCCGCCATCGATACATCCCCGCCCGTACGGCCGCCGGTTTCGGCGGTCATTATTGCGTTCAACGAGGCCGACCGCATCGGCGACTGCCTCGCCTCGCTGGACTTCTGCGAGGAGATCGTGGTGGTGGATTCCGGTTCGACCGACGATACCCGCGCATTGTGCGAGGCCGCCGGCGCGCGGGTGCTGGTGCGGCCCTTCGACGGGTTCCGCAGCCAGAAGCAGTTCGCGGTCGAACAGGCGAGTCATGACTGGGTCCTGTGCCTCGACGCCGACGAGCGGGTGAGTCCTGAGCTGCGGACCGCGATTCTCGCCGCCCGCGACCGCGGTTTCGCCGATGCTGCCGGGTATCGCTTCGCGCGGCTGAGCGAGTATTTCGGCAGGTTCCTGCGCCGCGGCAACGCCTATCCCGACCGCGTGCTGCGCCTGTTCGACCGCCGCCGCGGCGGCTGGCGCGGCGATCGCGAGATCCACGAGGCGGCCAGCGTCGACGGCGCGGTGAAGACGCTCCCCGGCGATCTGATCCATTACCCGTATCGTTCATTGATGCAGCAGTTGCAGAAGACCGAGCGTTATGCGCGGATGATGGCCGAACACGAATTCAAGCGCGGCAAGCGCGCCTCCCTGGCCAAGCTGATCCTGTCGCCGGCGTGGCGGTTCTGGCGCGGCTACGTGTTCCGGCTCGGTTTCCTCGACGGCTGGCACGGTCTGGTGTACGCCTACGTCCGCGCCAACTACGTGCGCCAGAAGACGATCATGCTGTGGATGCTGCAGAACGGGCGGCGGGTGGAGTGATGCCTCGAAGGACAGCGTGGCCGGCGCACGGGAGCGTGCTTTTGCAGCCCCTTTTGCAAAGGGGGCGAAAGCCATGACCCTCGACGCCCTCACCTTCGACAACCGCCTGCTCGCCGAACTCCCCGGCGACCCCGAGGCGGGCTCGCGTCGGCGCGAGGTCCGGGGGGCGCTGTGGTCGCGGGTGGCGCCGACGCCGGTGGCGGCGCCGCGCACGCTGGCGGTCTCCCGGGAGGTGCTGGCGATGCTGGGCCTGGACGCGGCCGACGCGGCGTCGCAGCGGTTCGCGGAGATCTTCGCCGGCAATGCGCTGCTGCCGGGCATGGACCCGTTCGCGACCAACTACGGCGGCCACCAGTTCGGCAACTGGGCCGGGCAACTGGGCGACGGCCGCGCGATTTCGCTGGGCGAAGTCGTGAACACGGCGGGCGAACGGCTGGAACTGCAGCTCAAGGGCGCCGGGCCGACGCCCTATGCGCGCTTCGCCGACGGCCGCGCGGTGCTGCGCTCCTCGATCCGCGAATTCGTCTGCAGCGAGGCGATGCATCACCTCGGCGTGCCGACCACGCGTGCGCTGTCGCTGATCGCCACCGGCGAAGACGTGATCCGCGACATGTTCTACGACGGCCGTCCGAAACCCGAACCCGGCGCGGTGGTCTGCCGGGTCGCGCCCTCGTTCCTGCGCTTCGGACACTTCGAACTGCCGGCATCGCGCGGCGAGCACGATCTGCTGCGGCAATTGGCCGATTTCGCGATCCGCCGCGATTTCCCGCACCTGCGCGGCAGCGGCGAGACCCTGTACGCCGACTGGTTCGCCGAGATCTGCGCGCGCACCGCGCGACTGGCGGCGGAGTGGATGCGCGTGGGCTTCGTGCACGGCGTGCTCAACACCGACAACATGTCGATCCTCGGGCTCACCATCGACTACGGCCCCTACGGCTGGATCGACGCCTACGACCCGGACTGGACCCCCAACACCACCGACGCCGGTGGCCGTCGCTACCGTTTCGGCTGGCAGCCGGCGATCGCGCGCTGGAACCTGATCCGGCTGGCGCAGGCGCTGTCGCCGCTGTTCGCCGACGCGGCGCCGCTGCAGGCGGGCATCGACGGCTTCGGCGCCGCCTACACCGAGGCCGAACGCGCGATCGCCGCGCGCAAGCTCGGGCTGGCCGAATGCCGCGACGAGGACATCGCCCTGCTGCGCGACCTGCACGCGCTGATGCAGGCCGCGGAAATGGACATGACGCTGAGCTTCCGCGGCCTGATCGCCATCGCCGCGCAGGCCGCCGACGGGCAGGCACCGTCGCCGACCGCGCTGGAGGACGCCTTCTACGACCCGGCCAGACGCGCCGCGGAGGACACCGCCCTGCGCGACTGGCTGCAGCGCTACGCCGCGCGGATCGCCGCCGACCCGCTGCCGGCAGCGGAACGCCGCGAACGCATGCGTCTGGCCAACCCGCGCTACGTGCCGCGCAATTGGCTGGCGCAGCAGGCGATCGATCGCGCCGAGGCCGGCGACGCGGCCGGGGTGGTCGAACTGCTGGAGGTGTTGCGCCGGCCGTATGAGGACCAACACGACCGGGACGCCTTCGCCGCCCGCCGTCCGGACTGGGCCCGCGACCGGGCAGGGTGTTCGATGCTGTCCTGCAGTTCCTGAGCCGGGGCGACGCGGCTCCGCCCGCCGGTTCGACCGTTCCGCGCCAGGCCTTTGCTCGCCTTGACCGGAACGATCAAGGACAATGGCCCGTCTCCCGCCGCCCGGCGTCCCTGACCAGGTTCCCACCCGATGGCCCGAATCCTCGTGACCGGCGGCGCCGGTTTTCTCGGCTCCCACCTGTGCGACCGTCTGCTCGACGACGGCCACGACGTGCTCTGCGTCGACAACTACTTCACCGGCAGCAAGCGCAACATCGCGCACCGGCTGGATCATCCCTATTTCGAGCTGATGCGGCACGACGTGACCTTTCCGCTGTACGTCGAGGTCGACCAGATCTACAACCTGGCCTGCCCGGCCTCGCCGATCCACTACCAGCACGACCCGGTGCAGACCACCAAGACCAGCGTGCACGGCGCGATCAACATGCTGGGCTTGGCCAAGCGGCTGAAGGCCAAGATCCTGCAGGCCTCGACCAGCGAGGTCTACGGCGACCCCGAAGTGCATCCGCAGCCCGAGAGCTACTGGGGCCGGGTCAATCCGATCGGCCTGCGCAGTTGCTACGACGAAGGCAAACGCTGCGCCGAGACCCTGTTCTTCGACTATCACCGCCAGCACGATCTGCAGATCAAGGTCGTGCGCATCTTCAACACCTACGGCCCGCGGATGCATCCCAACGACGGCCGCGTGGTCAGCAACTTCATCGTCCAGGGCCTGCGCGGCGAGGACATCACCATCTACGGCGACGGCACCCAGACCCGCAGTTTCTGCTATGTCGACGACCTGATCGAAGGCTTCGTGCGGATGATGGCGACGCCGGCGGGCTTCACCGGCCCGGTCAACATCGGCAACCCCGGCGAGTTCACCATGCTCGAACTCGCCGAGAAGGTGCTGGCGCTGGTCGGCGGCCGCTCGAAACTCGCGTTCAAGCCGCTGCCTTCCGACGACCCGAAACAGCGCCAGCCCGACATCGCGCTGGCGAAGTCCGCACTCGGCTGGGAACCGAAGGTCGCGCTGGAGGACGGGCTGAAGGAAACCATCGCCTACTTCCGCCGCACCCTGGACGGGACCGCCGCATGAGCGGCGCCACCTCCTTCGCGGTCCCGGTCGCGCCCCTCGCGACCAGCTTCGCGATCGTGGTCACCTGTTACAACTACCGCGACTTCGTGATCGAGGCGGTGGACAGCGCGCTGGCGCAGACCCGCGCGCCGAAGCAGGTGGTGGTGGTCGACGACGGTTCGAAGGACGGCTCGCAGGACCTGCTGCGCGAGCGTTACGGCGACGATCCGCGGGTGACGCTGCTGATGTGCGAGAACGGCGGCCAGCTCGTCGCGTTCCAGCGCGGTCTCGCCGCGACCGATGCCGACGTGATCTGCTTCCTCGACGCCGACGACCGCTGGGAACCGGCGCATCTGGAGAAGATCGGCGCGGTCTACGACGCGCGCAAGGATGTCGATTTCGTGTTCAACGACATCGTCCTGTTCGGCAACGAATCGCGCACGATCGCCTTCGCCGACCGCGCGATGGATCTGGGCTATACCGCGATCGCCACCTACGAGCTGGTGTACTGGTACGGCGCGCCGACCTCGGCCATTTCGCTGCGCCGCGCGCTGGCCCAGCGTTGCCTCGACCTGCCGCCGGAGATGACGAAGACCTGGCGGCTGTCCGCCGACAACTGTCTGGTCTACGGCGCCAGCCTGTTCGCCGGGCGCAAGTATTTCCTGCCCACCGCCACGGTCGGCTACCGCATCCACGGCAAGAACGGCTGGTGGTCCAACCGCGGCCCGGTCGAGAGCTATCTCAACCGCCTGCGCTCGCGCGCACTGGTCGAGGCCTATGCGCAAATGGCCGGAATCACGCCGTATTCGGTCGAACTGGTGAAGTTCGAGTTCAAGACCAAACCCGATCCGTCGCGGAGCGAGATCCGCCGCTACGCCGGGCTCGCCCTGCGCACCCGCGGTGGCGTGTTCAAGCGCTGGGAACGCGCGTTGAGCATCCTCGCCTACGCGATCAAACCCTCGAAACGCCCGCGCTGAGCCCGGATCGCACATGAAAGTGCTGCTGACCAACTTCCACGAAGGCGACGGCGGCGGGCATACGACCTATCTGCTGGCGCTGGCGCGAGGGCTGGCCGACATCGGCCACGAAGTCCATCTGGCCGCGCCGGCGAGCAGCCGGCTGTATCGCGAAGCGGCGGCGATGGACGGCGTGATCGCGGTCGCCCAGCCGTTCCCCAACGGTCTCGCCAACATCGTCGCCGCGATGCGCGCGCGCCGGCAACTGCGCGATTATCTGCGCCGGCATCGGTTCGACATCGTCCACGTCAACGGTTCCACCGATCACCGCATGGTGCTGTCGGCGAGCGTGCGTCTGCCGCAGCCGCCGAAGATCGTGTTCACCAAACACAACTCGAAACCGGCGCAGGGCCTGACCCACCGCTGGCGCGCGCGCCGCACCGATGCGGTGATCGCGGTCTGCGAATACACCCGCCGCCAGCTCGAAGCCACGCCCTACGCGCGTTGTCGCCTGCGCACCGTACGCAACGGCGTGGACATCGGCCGCTTCCGGCCCTGGCCGGCGGCCGAAGCCGCGGCCGAACGCGCGCGCTGGAGCGCCCCCGGCCGTCTGCTGCTGGGCAGCAACGCCGGCACCGCCGCGCACAAGGGCTGGATGGACCTGATCGAAGCCATCGCGACACTGCCGCCCGAACGCCGCGCCCGCATCGATGTCCTGCTCTGCGGCAAACCGCCGGTCGCGGAACAGACGCAGCGCATCGCCGCACTCGGCCTGACCTCGCAGGTGAAGTTCGCCGGCATGCTCGGCGACGTGCGTCCCGCGATCGCCGCGATCGACGCCGGTTTCGTGCTGTCCCACGGCGTCGAGACCATCTCCTTCGCCTGCCGCGAAATGATGGCGATGGCCAGACCGGTGCTGGTCAGCGACTACGCCGGCCTGCCCGAGAACATCGCGCCCGGCGTCGACGGCTGGGTCGTCCCGGTGCGCGACCGCGCCGCGATCGCCGCCGCGGTGGACGCATTGCTCGACCTGTCCCCCGACCGCCTCGCCGCGATGGGCGCCGCCGCCCGCACGAAGGCGGAACGCGAATTCGGCCTCGCCACCTTCATCGCCGCGACCGAGGCGGTGTATGCCGAATTGATGTCCGCCGCGACCGCGCGCTGAGCGCGGCGCAGCGTCCCCGGGCTACACTGTCGCCATGCCCCTGATGACCTTGAATGCCGTCGATGTCGGCGTCGGCGGACCGCTGCTGCTCGACGGTGTCGATCTCGCGATCGAGCCCGGCGAGCGGATTGCGCTGATCGGCCGCAACGGCGCCGGCAAATCGACGCTGCTGCGCGTGCTCGCCGGCGAGCTGCGGCCGGACGACGGCGAGCTCCGCGTCGAGAGCGGCGTGCGCGTGGCGCGGCTGGAGCAGGAGGTGCCGCAGGATGCGGTCGGCAGCGTGTTCGATGTGGTCGCGGCCGGGCTGGGCGCGCTCGGTGCGCTGCTCGCCGAGTATCACCATCGCATCCACGACGAACACGTCGACACCGACGCGCTCGCCGCGGTGCAGGCGAAGATCGAGGACGCCGGCGGCTGGTCGGTCGACCTGCGCGTCAGCGAGACCCTGACCCGGCTCGACCTCGACGGCGATGCCGATTTCGCGCGACTGTCCGGCGGCATGAAGCGGCGCGTGCTGCTGGCGCGGGCGCTGGTGTCGGCGCCGGATCTGCTGCTGCTGGACGAGCCGACCAACCATCTGGACATCGCCGCGATCGACTGGCTCGAAGGCTTTCTCAAGGCCTGGCCGGGTGCGCTGGTGTTCGTCACCCACGATCGCCGCTTCCTGCGCGCGCTGGCGACGCGGATCATCGAGATCGATCGCGGCGGGCTCACCAGTTGGCCCGGCGACTGGGACAACTACCTGCGTCGGCGCGAGGAGCGTCTGCACGCCGAAGCGCAGGAGAACGCGCGCTTCGACAAGCTGCTGGCGCAGGAGGAAGTGTGGATCCGCCAGGGCATCAAGGCCCGTCGCACCCGCGACGAAGGCCGCGTGCGCCGGCTGAAGGCGATGCGCGAGGAGCGCGCGCAGCGTCGCGATCTCGCCGGCAACGTGCGCATGGAGGCAGCGCAGGCCGCGGCCTCGGGCAAGAAGGTGATCGAGGCGAAGGAGGTGTCGTTCGCGTTCGGCGAACGCGCGCTGGTGCGCGACTTCTCGACCACGATCCTGCGCGGCGACCGCATCGGCCTGATCGGCGACAACGGCAGCGGCAAGACCACGCTGCTCAAGCTGCTGCTGGGCGATCTGCAGCCGCAGTCCGGCGAGATCCGGCGCGGCACCCAGCTGCAGATCGCGTATTTCGACCAGTACCGCGCCACCCTGCGCGAGGACTGGAGTGCGCTGGAGAACGTGTCCGAAGGCAAGGATTCGGTCACGATCAACGGCCGCTCGAAACACGCCATCGGCTATCTGCAGGATTTCCTGTTCACGCCCGATCGCGCGCGCGCGCCGATCTCGCGCCTGTCCGGCGGCGAACGCAATCGCCTGCTGCTGGCCAAACTGTTCGCGCAGCCGTCCAATCTGCTGGTGATGGACGAGCCGACCAACGATCTGGACGTGGAAACGCTGGAATTGCTCGAAGAACTGCTCGGCGAGTACGAAGGCACGCTGCTGCTGGTCAGTCACGATCGCGATTTCCTCGACAGCGTCGTGACCTCGACCTTGTCGATGGAGGGCGACGGCCGCATCGGCGAGTACGTCGGCGGCTACAGCGACTGGCTGCGTCAACGGCCACAGGCGAGCGAGACGAAACCGGCCGCCGCGAAAGCGCCGGACACGGCGAAGGACGCAGCGAAGCTCGCTGCAACCATGCCCGCCGCGACGCCGGCGAAGCGCAAGCTCAGCTACAAGGACCAGCGCGAACTCGAACTGCTGCCGCAGAAGATCGAGGATCTCGAAACCCGCATCGCTGCGCTCACGGCCGCGATGCAGGAGCCCGCGTTCTTCCAGCGCGACCACGCCGCGGTCGCCGCGCACAACGCCACGCTCGCCGCGGCGCAGGCCGAACTCGAACAGGCCTACGCGCGCTGGGAAGCCCTCGAGTCGGAATAGAGCCTGCCCCGGACCTGATCCGGGCGTGCGCCGAGGCCTGAGGTCTCCCCACGTTTTTTTGCAAGAAATCCCGGATGTGCTCGCCATGCCATCCGTCAGCCGACGAGGGTTTGATCTTGATCTACCGGGGCCCTGGTTGCGGCGGGATTCGCGGATCAGGCCCGCAGGGCGCGCGACAGGAAGTCGCGCGTTTTTCGACAGTACAAGGATGTACTGTCGAAAAACCCCGCGAAGCCCGCGGACCCGGCGCGCAGCGCCGGGCGCAACCGACGGGGGCGAGGGCGTGCGCTTGCGCGGCACTGCCGCGCGCAGGCCCGAGCGCCCATGCGCTGCGCGCATGGGCCGGAAATGCTTTCTTTTGG
>JBIJAD010000248.1:0-6059 GCA_044345955.1 Lysobacteraceae bacterium | reverse complement strand
ATGCGGAAATACGGCGCGGCGTCGGCGCCGGTGCCGCCGATCCACTGCCAGCCGAGGGTGTTGTTGGCGAGGTCGGCATCGACCAGGGTGTCCCAGAACCAGCGCGCGCCTTCGCGCCAGTGATAGAGCAGGTGCTTGCACAGATAGCTGCCGACGATCATCCGCACGCGGTTGTGCATCCAGCCGGTGGCCCACAACTCGCGCATCCCGGCATCGACGATCGGCACGCCGGTGCGGCCGTGACGCCAGGCGTCGCGCAGCCTCTCGTCCACCCGCGACCACGGGAAGTCGGCGAAACGCGGGTTGAGGTTCTGCTCGGGCGTGTGCGGGAAGTGATGCAGCAGGTGATAGCCGAACTCGCGCCAGCCGAGCTGACGCAGGTAAGCGTCGGTCCTGTCGCGCTGCATCGGATGCGCATCGCGGATCTCGGCGGCGATCCGCCACGGCGCGACCTCGCCGTGATGCAGGTGCGGCGACAGCCGCGAGGTGCCGGCGTGATCTGGACGGTCGCGCTCGGTCGCGTAGTCGAGCACTGCGGCGTCCGCGAACTGCGCCAGCGCCTCGCGCGCGCCGGCCTCGCCGGGCGCGAAACGCTGCCAGAAGCCCGCATCCCAGGCCGGCGTCGGCGCCAGCCCCAGCGCGTCCAGCGACAGTCCGTGCGGGCCGTCGTCGGTGGCAGGCAGGGTCGGCGGCGGTTCGCGCAGCGGCGGCAGCGACAGCGCGGCCGAGGCCGCGCGCCAGAAGGGCGTGAACACCCGGTACGGCCCGTTCTGCTTGTTGAGCAGTTTCCACGGTTCGATCAGCAGCGCGCCGTTGAAACTCTCCACGCGCAGGCGCTGCCGGCGCAGTGCGGCCTTGACCGCGGTGTCGCGTTTCTCGATCGCCGGCTCGTAGCGGCGGTTCCAGAACACCGCCTCGGCGTCGCAGGCCGCGGCCAGGGTCTGCAGGGTCTGCAGGGTCGGTGCATGGAAGATGCGCAGCCGCGAGCCGCGCCGGCGCAGGTCGGCATCGAGCGCGACCAGCGAACGATGCCGCCAAGCCAGGGTCGCGCCGCCCGGCGCCCAGTCGCCCTCCTCTTCCGGCGCATGGATGTACACCGGAATCGGCACGTAACCGCCGTCGAGCGCTGCCTGCAGCGCCGGATGATCGGCCAGGCGCAGGTCGTTGCGGAACCAGACGATCGCGTTGGCCATCAGCTCACCCGCACGACCGGGCGCACGCCGAGGAAGCCACCGTCGGCGGCGATCACCTGACCGCTGATCCAGCCGGCCTCGGACGAGATCAGGAACGCGGCCAGCGCGGCGATGTCCTCGGGGCTGCCGTGACGGCCCAGCGGGTACTGTGCCGCGACCGCGCGCCGGGCGAGATCGCCGGAGACGAACGTGGCGGTGGCCGGAGTTTCGGTCAGCCCGGGCGCGATCGCATTGGCGCGCAGCCCGATCCCGGCGAAATCGGCGGCAAGCGAACGGGTCAGACCTTCCACCGCGCCCTTGGCCGCGGCGATCGCCGGGTGATTGGCGACCCCCACGCCGGCCGCGACCGAGGAGAACAGCAGCAGCGCCCCGCCCCGCTTCGCCGCCTGCAGCGCGCCGGTGTAGGCACGGGCGACGAAGAACGCTGTGTCGAGATTGGCGGACAGGCAGGCGCGGTACTGGGCCTCGGAGGTGCGGCCGATCGGTGCGATCAGTACCGCACCGGCGCAGTTGACCACCGCGTCCGGCGGCGCGCCGAAGGCCTCATGCGCAGCGGCCAGCGCCGCCTGGGCACCGGTTTCGGTGGAGACATCGGCGACGATCGTCAGACCACGCTCCGGCGCGGCGATGCGCGCGGGATCGCGGCTGACCAGGGCGAGGCGCCAGCCCCGGGTGCGGAGAAGGTCGGCGAGCGCGCCGGCGATGCCGCCGGAGGCGCCGGTGATCAGGCAGGTCGGGGATGCGGTGTCCATGGCCGAAGCTTACGGGGCGGAGGGCGCGTCGGTTGCAGTCGCGGCCAGGGCTTCGCGCAGGGACGCGGCGCGCGCGCGGATCGCTGCCACGCGCTCGGGCGCGAGCCGGTCGAGATTGCGCCACTGCATGCCGGCACGCGGGTGATCGCGGAAACGGTCGGCGTGCCGGGCCAGGAAATCCCAGTACAGGGTGGTGAACGGGCAGGCCTTCAGACCCAGCGCCTCGCCCGGGTCGAACGCGCAGCCGGCACAGTGGTTCGACATGCGCTGGATGTACTTGCCGGAAGCGGCGTAGGGCTTGGAGACCATTTTTCCGCCGTCGGCGTACTGGCTCATGCCCAGCACATTGGGCAATTCGACCCACTCCACCGCATCCACATAGACCGCGAGATACCAGGCATGGATCTCGCGCGGGCGCACACCCAGCAGCAGCGCGAACAGGCCGGTGACCATCAGCCGCTGGATGTGATGCGCATAGCCGAGGTCGAGCGTCTGCCGCAGAGCGTCGCGCATGCAGGCCATGCGCGTGTCGCCGGTCCAGAACAGGCCGGGCAGCGGCTGGTCCGCGTCGAGCGCGTTGTCGTCGAGGAACCCGGGCATGCGCAGCCAGTACACGCCGCGCACGTATTCGCGCCAGCCCAGGATCTGGCGGACGAAGCCCTCGACCGCGGCCAGCGGCGCCTGGCCCGCGCGCCAGGCGGCGACCGCGGCCTCGATCGCGCGCCGCGGCGAGAGCAGTTTCAGATTCATCACCGCCGAAAGCCGAGAGTGATACAGCCAGGGCTCGCCGGCCCAGATCGCGTCCTGGTAGCGGCCGAACAGCGGCAGCCGATGCGCGATGAAATCCTGCAGCGCGGCTTCGGCCTCGGCCGGAGTCAGCGGCCAGTCGAAGCGATCCAGCCGCCCGGGATGGCCCGCGAAACGCGAGGACACCAGCACCAGCACTTCGCGCGTGACCGCATCCGGCGGAAAAGCTTTCGGCGCCGGCAGCATACCCGGCCCGCGCTTGCCGAAGGATTCGCGATTCTCCTCGTCGAAATTCCAGCGCCCGCCGACCGGCGCGTCGCCTTCCATCAGCACGCCTTCGCGCTTGCGCAGGAAACGGTAGAAGAATTCCAGCCGCAGTTCGCGTTTGCCCGCGGCCCAATCGGCGAACGCCTCCGGCGTCGCCAGGAAATGCAGGTCCGGGCGCTCCGCCCAGGGCACACCGGCGGCGCGGCAGGTCTCGGGCAGCGACTGCGCCAGTCGCCACTCACCGGGCCGCACCGCGATGACCCGCTCGGGCCGCAGCGTGGCGAGATCGGCCGCCAGGGCCGCTTCGAGCGTCGCATGCGGATGGCTGTCGAGCGCACGGTATTCCACCCGCCAGCCCCGCGCGCGCAGGGCGTCGCGGAAATGGCGCATCGCCGCGAGGAACATCGCGATCCGCGCCTGCGTGCTCCAGACCCGGGTGGCCTCGTGCGCGACCTCGGCCATCCACACCGCGTCGCGGGCGGGGTCGAAATCGTCGAATGCGGACGATGCGGGATCGAGCTGGTCGCCGAGCACGACGACCAGATGCCGCACCGCCGCCGTCTCAGGCAGCGACCGACGCGCCACCGCGATACTCCCGCGGAATGCGATCGTTCAGTCCGACCAGGATCTCGTAGGGGATGGTGCCGGCGGCGCGGGCCACGTCCTCGCAGCGGATTTCGGCGTCGCCCTGGCGCCCGATCAGCACCACCTCGTCCTCGTTGTAGGCGCTGCCCTGCGGGCCGATGTCGACCATGAACTGGTCCATGCAGATGCGGCCGACGATCGAATGGCGCACGCCGCGGATCAGCACCTCGCCGCGCGAGGACAATGCGCGCGGATAGCCGTCGCCGTAGCCGATCGGCACCGTGACCACGCGGGTGTCTTCGCGCGGCGCCCAGGTCGCGCCGTAGCTGACCGGGTGGCCCGCACGCACGACCTTGAAATACACCACTTGCGAGACCAGCGACAGCGCCGGGCGCAGATCGACGGTGGCGCGCGCGGCGGGATCGGGCAGCACGCCGTACAGGGCGATGCCCGGGCGCACCAGATCCAGGCTGGTTTCGGGGAAATGCAGCACGCCGCCGGAATTGGCGATGTGGCGCAGCGGCATCGGCGCGCCGATCCGCTCGAAATGCGCGCAGGCTTCGTGGAAACGCGACAACTGCTGCGCGGTCATCGTCGAATCCGGATCGTCGGCACAGGCCAGATGCGAGTACACGCCCTTGATCCGGCACCAGCGCGACGCCACCGCAGCCTCGATGAACGGTCCGGCGCTGTAGCTGTGCACGCCGATCCGCTCCATCCCGGTGTCGATCTTCAGATGCACCGTCGCCACCCGCCCCAGCGCCTCGGCCGCGGCCTCGACCTGACGCAGCTTGCCGATCGAGGACACCGTGATTTCCAGATCGTGGACGATGAAGCGCCCGACCTGCGGGCCGAAGATGCCGCCCATCACCAGGATCGGCAGATGCACGCCCGCCTGACGCAGGGCGATGCCTTCCTCCAGGAACGCCACGCCCAGTTGCTCGGAGCCCTGCGCCTGCAGATGCAGAGCCACGGGGATCAGCCCGTGTCCGTAGGCGTTGGCCTTGACGATCGCCATCACCGGCACACCGGCGTGGGCGCGCAGCGCGCGCAGGTTGTGGCTGAGGGCATCGAGATCGACCCGGATCCGGGTCGGGCGCTGTCCGGCCTCGGCATGGCCATGACGCAGCGCGTCGGGTTCGAGGTGCGCGGGCGGGTCGACGGGACGATCGGCGGGCATGCCGCATTCTAGGGCATGCCGTGCGCGTCGCATGCGCACGATCCGGTGTTGGCCGCGTACAGCGCGCTGTCGGCGCGCAGCAGCACGTCGTCCTCGTCGCGATCCTGCGCGGCGAGCACGCTGGCGCCGATCGAGACGCTGATCGACAGCCGTTCGCCGCCGATCGACAGCGGCGCGGCCTCGATCGCGCGGCGCAGGGTGTCGGCCAAGGCCGCCACCTCGGCCTCGTCGCCCGAGGCGCAGAGCACCACGAATTCCTCGCCTCCCTGGCGGCCGAGCAACTGCGGCGCGCCGCAGTGCCGCGCCAGTACGTCGGCGATGTGGCGCAGGGCGAGATCGCCGCCGGCGTGACCGTGGCGGTCGTTGATCGCCTTGAAGCGGTCCACGTCGAGCACCGCGATCGCGAAATCGCCGGCGCCGGCGCGCGCGGCGGCGAAACGCTCCTGCGCGCTGCGCTGGATCGAGCGCCGGTTCGGCAGCCCGGTCAACTCGTCGGTATGCGCGGCGCGCTGCAGCGCCTGGCGCCCGCGCTCGGCGCTCATCAGCAGGAATGCGGTGGTGCCGATCACCGGCAGCACCGGGATCGCGAACAGGGTCGCCGGATACAGCCAGGCGATCCGCCCCGCCGCGACCGGCGCGGCCATCTGCACGCCGAAATAGGCCGCGCGCAGCAGGAGCGTGGCGCCGATCACGTACAGCAGCAACACGAACGCCCGCCGGCTCACCACCACGTCGGCGCGACGGCTGGTCTGCAGGGTGCGCGCCGCCGCGATCAGCACCAGCGCGACCAGCGCCGCGCCGATCGCGTTGCGCAGCGGCATGCTCGGCGAGAGCGCGGTGAACACGAACACCACTCCGCCACCGAACACCGCCGGCAGGAAGATCCAGAAACGATCGCTTTCGCCGCAGAAGCGCCGGATCGAACGCCAGTACAGGCAGACACCGACGAAGATCATCAGATAGGCCAGCGGCAGGACCGCACCGGCGAGCAGGAGGACTTCCACCGACTCCGCCGAACGGTCCGCGGTCGGGACCCCGGCGCTGTCGTTCGCCACCAGCAGCAGCCCCGCCCCCGCCAGAAGCAGAGTGCCGATCCGCCAGTCCACCGCGCTGCGCCGGACCTCGAAGATCAGGCTGCGGTGCATCAGCCCGAGCAGGCCGCCGTTGAGCAGGCTCATCAGCGATGCCACCAGCAGGGCCGTGCGCGGGTCCATGCGCGCTATCGCGGGACCGGCGCCCTGCCGCCCATGGTCGCGATGCCGCTCACCCGGAATGCTGCACGCTGTCGGCCAGCAACCGCTGGTAGGTCGCCGGGTGATGTTGGTGCAGCGCCTG
>JBIJAD010000298.1:0-5108 GCA_044345955.1 Lysobacteraceae bacterium | reverse complement strand
CGATGCCGTGATCGAATTTCCCCGGCAGAGTCTGCCCCGCCTGGGCATGCGCATAGCCGATGCCGGCGCGCGCAGCGTCGTGGAACAGGTCGGCGATCAGATCCTTCTCGACGAAATCCCAATGCAGCCCGTAGGGCACATAGACCTGCTGCATGCCCGGGAAATCGCACCAGCAGAACGGCGCGATGTCCAGGCTGTTGTGGATCCGCCAGCGGAACCCCTGCGCGTTGGGCAGGATGCGGTTGAAATAGGCGTTGAAGCCGGTGCCGCCCGGGGTCAGCCCCGCGAACGACCACAACGCCATGTGGCTCACCGGCCCGCCGCCGTACAGCATCGCGTTGAGATAGGCGAACAGCACCGGCGTGAGAGTGCCGCCGAGGCTGTGCCCGGTGACGTAGAGAAAACGCGGCTTGAGCTTGGCAAGGAATTCCACCATCGAGGTATGCGTCGCCGGATCGCGCAGCCGGATCAGGTCGGACATGCCGTTGAAACTGCCTTGCGAGATCAGCGCATCCGCCGGCACATTCGGCGGCGCGCCGGGCAACGCGCCGAAGGCCTTGGCCTTGTCGAGATCGAAATCCTGCTTCAGCCAACTGTTCAGGCTTTCGAAATTGGTGCCGCGGATCACCGCGAAATACTCGCCGGTCGTTTCGTCCCCGGCGATGAACGCGCGGCTGTAGGACACGCCGTCCCAGTGATCAAGCTCCGCGGGGCCCCACACCACCTTCAACCCGGTCTGCTGCGCGACCTCGCCCGGGATCGCGGACATATCGTCGTAGGAGATCGCGCACAACGCGATCGATGTGGCCGGATACCAGTCGCAGTTGCGGCCGATCTGCTCGAAAACGTCCATGCGCGTCTCCCCGACGTCGAAACCTGCCGTTGATGTGCGGTACGGCCAACCGCGCCGCCCCGGCCCCTTGCGGGCCACCGCAGTCTGCGCCCGCCCCGCGCCGGCGGTCAAATCCCGCCCCCTCGCCCGCAGCGGCGTAGGGTGGAGTAAGCGCAGCGCAACTCCAACGCTGCAAGCCCACCGCCACGCTACCGCGCATCGAGCGAAGCGAAAGCGAGATCGCTGATGCGCCGCATGCCGAGCGAAGCCGATAGCGTTCTGGTCGACAATGGTTGGAGTCGCGCCGCTGCTCCGTGACGGGGTCCGCTTTGCTAACCACACCCTACGCGCTGTGCACTCACCTCAGCCCTGCGTGCCAAAGAATCAAGAATCCTTTGCAGAATAGAATCCGGTATCAAGCATTGAGTCTAGCTTGAGCATGACAGCCTGCCGTTCGTGAAAAGCTTCCTCAATACGCTGCCTTAGAAAATCAAGCTCTTCGAGGGCTTGCTGCTGCGTAATTGATCTGCCGTTGATTGTGTAAATCACGTACCTCCCACTTTGTTCACTAAGAAAACGAGCTTCGTTATGAAGTTGTGATAAATCGCTATTGTGCGATGCCAGCAGTGCACTCAGCGCATTTATTTCTGCCGTTTTAGCAGCGAGGAATGCCTGCCTTGACTGCGAATCGGCACTATCTCTCAGCGCATCTTTTGTCTCTGTCAGCTCTTGTTTCTGCAACAAAACTGACTGAGTTAGCCAATAAAACGCAAGAAATGCGATGAGCGGATTCAAAAGTCCGCCGAGGTAATCCCCGAATTGCCCCCATACCTCGGGGTCATCGGCCAATTTTCCGTCCGACAGAAACCAAAGCTTCCCGATATAAGCGAGAACCACAAGCACAAGGATCACGAACGCAATACGCGTCGACCGTTCAACCCTCTGCCGCAATTCATCCAGATCCATACCCCCTCCTCGAATTGGATCTACTCGAAACTCCCCGCCGAATCGAACGCCGGATTGTCGAAACGCGTCTACTCGCCAAACAGCCTCAGCTTGAGCGATCCCGCCGGGCCCGAACGCTACCTGCCGATGATGATTTCTGCCGTGCGCCCGTCCAGCGAACTTTCTCATTTGCAGCGGCCGTGACGGCAAGTGCACACGATCATGGCCGCGTCCTGCCCGATCGGGTCCATCGGACAGCCGTCGTGCGCGTGGCTCATCGCCGGCGTACCGTGACCCAGGCGCGCGCCGACCCGCCGCGGCCGTCGGAAACGGTGTAGGCGAAACGGGTCGTGCCGCGCATCTTCGGCGACGGCACGAAGCGGATCATGCGCCCCTGGATCGTCGCATCGCCCTGGGACGGGCGTTGCATCGACACCACCCGCAGGACGTCGCCGTTGGCATCGCGGTCGTTGGCGACGATCGGGATCAACACCGGCTCGCGCCCGACGATCGCGCTGTCGTCGCTGGCGACCGGCGCCGCATTCGGTTCCGCCACCCGGATCGTGATCCGACCCTCGCGCTTGGCCAGCCCGTAGTGCACACGGTAGGTCAAGGTGTCGGTGCCGGTGAAGCTCAGGTCCGGCATGTAGGTCATGGTGCCGCCGTAGATCGAGGCGCGACCGTTCGTGGGCGCTTCCACCAGGCTGTAGGTGAGGGTGTCGTTGTTGCCGATGCGTCCCGGCAGCGCGAACGAGACGCGGCTGTTCGGCCAGGTGGACACTTCCAGCGGCGGCGCTTCCAGCGGCGCGTACAGGCGCAGGATCCGGACCCCGCCGGACACGGTCACCATCAGCAGCGAGCCGTCGCGGGAGATGCGCGTGCGCCCCTGTCCGAAGGCCCAGTTGCCGGTGTGCACGAAATCGTGCTCGAAATCGTAGGCCGCGATCTGCCTGAAGCTGCCCATGTCGAGCGCGCGCACCTCGCGCGTCTGCGCCCACGGGAAATAGGCGATCCGCTGCACCGGGTGATACGCGACGCCGATCGGCTGCGGCCCGGCGTAGACGCCGAGCGTCCGCACCTTGCGGTAGAGATCGTCGTAGATCATCGTGCCGCCGTAGGTCGGGATCGCGAACTGCGCGCCCATCGCGTCGGTCGCGATCTCGAAATTGAACCAGGATGTGCCGTTGGTGTAGCCGTCGCGACGGACGACGGCCCGGGTCGGAATGTCGAGCAGCCCCCAGGCGCCGTCGGAAATGTTGCTCTCCGCGAACGCGATGGTCTGCGCATCGCCGCTGGCGGACAACATGGTGTTCTGGCGCACGCTGGCGATCTTGCTCCAGGTCCCCGTCGCGGGATCGAGCCGACGCAGCGGCACCCAGCCCGAACCGAGGAACTGCGAAGTCATGCGCAGGCTGCCGTCGGCCGCGTAGGCCACCGACCAGGCGCCGCCTTCGTAGAAATCGAGCGGAGTCGAGACCTTGCGGACCGCGTTGTAGGCCAGCCCGTAGAGATCGGGGATAGACACGAGGTAGATCGACACCTGGCCGCCGCTGGTGACCATGTCGGCGACCGCCAGGGTCTTGCCGTCGGGCGAGAGATCGATACCGTTGAGGCTGCCGCCCAGGGCGACCGGCGGCAGGAACGTGCCGCTGGCGACCTCGTAGCGCAACAGGTCGCTGCCGTGGGTGATGTACACGACGCCGTTGCGCTCGTCGTAGACCATGTCCCGACGCGCCTGCGCCGGAATCAGCACCCCCACCGCCTGCGCCTGCAGCACCGGCAGCGCCAGTCCCAGCAGGCCGCACAGCAGGCCGCACAGCAGAGCCCGTTTCGCCGCATGTTTCATCTGACCGTCCCCTTGTCGTCGACCGCGCCATCCTAGCGGAAAGGGCCGACCCGATCACCCCGATCCGGACAGGCGGCGCCACGCCGGCGCGCCGCGACGCTCACCCCGACGAGGCTGGCGCGGCGCTGCGCATTCAGCACAGTGGGCACACCTTGACCGGCGGATTCCGAGACGTCGCCGATCATGACAGTCGGCTCGTTCCGCCGGAGACATGATGCATCGCGGAATTCGTGTCCGAAAAGCTGCGCTGCGATGGCTCCACCCTGCCCGCTACTCGAAACTCCCCACCGAGTCGAACGCCAGATTGTCGAACCTCGTGTATTCGCCGAAGAACTTCAGCTTGAACGACCCGGTCGGGCCCGAACGCTGTTTGCCGATGATGATCTCGGCCAGGCCCTTGTCCGGCGAGTTTTCCTTGTTGTAGTAGTCGTCGCGGTAGATGAATACGATCATGTCCGCGTCCTGCTCGATCGCGCCGGATTCGCGCAGGTCGGCCATCACCGGGCGCTTGTCGGCTCGGGTTTCCAGCGAGCGGTTGAGCTGCGACAGCGCGATCACCGGCACATTCAGTTCCTTCGCGAGACCCTTGAGCGAGCGCGAGATCTCGGAGATTTCGGTGGCGCGGTTCTCGGTGTTGCCGGGCACCGCCATCAACTGCAGGTAGTCGATCACGATCAGGCCCAGGCCATGCTCGCGCTTGAGCCGGCGCGCCTTCGCGCGCAGCGACTCGGGCGAGAGGCCCGGCGTGTCGTCGATGAAGATCTTGGTTTCCTTGATCATCCGGATCGCGCTGCTGACCCGGCTCCAGTCCTCGTCCTCGAGCTGGCCGGTGCGCAGGCGGGTGGCGTTGATCCGGCCGTTGGCGGAGATCAGGCGCAGCGCCAACTGCGAGGCCGACATTTCCATCGAGAAGATCGCGACCGGCTTCTTCGTCTTGATCGCGGCGTGTTCGGCGATATTCAGCGCGAACGTGGTCTTGCCCATCGCGGGGCGCGCGGCGAGGATGATCAGGTCGGTCGACTGCAGGCCGGCGGTCATCTCGTCGAATTCGGTGTAGCCGGTGGGCAGGCCGGTGACGCCGCCGCCGTTCTGGTAGCGGGTCTGCAGCACGTCGAAGGCTTCGGCCATCGCCTTGTTGATCGCGACGAAATCGCTGCGCCCCTGGGCGCGCATTTCCGAGATCGCGAACACTTCCTGCTCGGCCTTGGCGAGGATCTCGTCGCTCTCGCGGCCGTCGGGCTGGAAGGCGTCGTTGACGATGCCGGTGCCGGCCTCGATCAACTGACGCAGGATCGACTTGTCGCGGACGATCTCGGCGTAGGCGGCGATGTTGGCGGCCGAGGGCGTGGTGCTGGCCAGTTCGATCAGATAGGCGCCGCCGGCGACCTGTTCGATCAGCCCGTTGGAGTCGAACCATTCGCCCAGCGTGACCGCGTCGTAGGGCCGGTTCTTTTCGGCCAGTTCGCGGATCGCGCGATAGATGAG
>JBIJAD010000442.1:0-3052 GCA_044345955.1 Lysobacteraceae bacterium | reverse complement strand
GCTGGCCTCGTCGGCAGCGGCGCTGATCGCCGAGACCGCGACGACCCCGGCGGGTGCGCCGGATGCGCTGGCGATGGAAGGCAAGGAAGTGCGCAACGGGGTGCTGTCATCGGCGTTCTGGGGCGCGCTCACCACCCAGACCTCGAACGGTTCGGTCAACGCGATGCACGATTCCATGGCGCCGCTCGGTGGTGCCGTGCAGATGACGAACATGCTCATCAACGGCATCTGGGGCGGAATCGGCTGCGGGGCCGTGCAGTTCATCGTCTATCTGCTGCTGGCCGTGTTCCTCGCCGGTCTGATGACCGGGCGGACTCCGGAGCTCTTCGGGCGCAAGATCGAAGCGCCCGAGGTGCGCTGTCTGGCGCTGCTGATCCTGCTCCAGCCATTGGCGATCCTGGGATTCACCGCGGCGACGCTGTCTCTGACCGGGATGAGCGGACACTCGAACCCCGGTTTCCACGGCATCTCGCAGGTCTTCTACGAATACACCTCGGCCTTCGCCAACAACGGCTCCGGATTCGAGGGCCTGGCCGACAACACCGTGTGGTGGAACACGACCGCGTCGATCGTGCTTGCCCTGGGGCGTTATCCGGCGCTGCTGGTGCCGCTGATCGTCGCCGGCATGCTTGCCAGAAAGCGGGTCGCGCCGGAAAGCGCGGGCGGTTTGCGCGTCGAATCGCCGACTTTCGCCCTGACCCTGGTCGCGATCGTCCTGATCCTGACCGTGCTGCAGTTCCTGCCGGTGCTGGTGCTCGGACCGGTTTCCGATCATCTCGTACTGGCGTCGGAGTGAGACCCGGAATGAATACGTCCATCGATCCTGCCGAAGGCCCTCGGCAATCCATCCATCTCGGCGATCAACGCCGCGCCGCGATCGCCGGGCTGGACCGCGCCGCCCTGCGCCACGCGTGCGCGGAGGCGGTGCGCAAGCTCGCGCCATCGCGGGCGATCCGCAGCCCGGTCATGGCGATCGTGCTGCTCGGTACGCTGCTCGCCTTGTTGATCACCCTCGGCGGCCACGCCGCACCCGGTTTCGGGCTGACGGTCGCCGCGATCCTGCTGCTCACCGTGCTGTTCGGCAATTTCGCCGAGGCGGTGGCCGAGGCCCGCGGTCGCGGTCAGGCCGCCTCGCTGCGCGCCGCCCGCAGGGACCTGGTGGCGCGTCGGCGCGATGCCGACGGCGGCGAAACCCGGATTCCGGCGTCGCAGTTGCGCCGGGGCGACACCGTGATCGTCTCCGAAGGCGAGTTGATCCCCGCCGACGGCGAGATCATCGAGGGTCTGGCGACGGTCAATGAGGCCGCCGTCACCGGCGAGTCCGCGCCGGTCCTGCGCGAGGCCGGAACCGATCGCAGCAGCGTGATCGGCGGCACCAAGGTGCTGTCGGATCAGATCGTGATCGAAGTGAGCGCCGAACCCGGCGGCAGCTTCCTCGACCGCATGATCGCGCTGGTCGAAGGCGCCAGCCGCCAGAAAACGCCCAACGAGATCGCCCTGACCATGCTGTTGTCGGCGATGACCCTGACGTTCCTGATCGTGGTCGTCAGCCTGCCGCTGATGACCGGGTTCGTCGGTGCGCGGTTGGACCCGCTGCTGTTGATCGCATTGCTGGTCTGCCTGATTCCGACCACCATCGGCGGACTGCTGCCGGCGATCGGCATCGCCGGGATGAACCGCGCGCTCACGGCCAACGTGCTGGCGAAATCGGGCAAGGCGGTCGAGATCGCCGGCGACGTGGATGTGCTGCTGCTCGACAAGACCGGCACGATCACCCACGGCGATCGTCAGGCGACCCGCTTCCACCCGCTGGCCGCGATCGCGCCCGAGCAATTGCGCGATGCGGCGATGCTGGCTTCGCTCGCCGACCCCACGCCCGAAGGCAAATCGGTGGTGAAACTCGCGGTCGCGCAGGGCGCCGTACCGGTCGATCCGGAGCATGCCCATTTCGTGCAGTTCAGCGCGCAGACCCGGATGTCGGGCGTCGATCTGCGCGACGCCGACGGCGATCGCGTCCGCAGCATCCGCAAGGGCGCCGGCGATGCGATCGCGCAGTACGTGCGTGCCCGTGGCGGCGATGTCCCGGCCGAACTGGGCGCGCGCGTCGACCAGATCGCCCGCAGCGGGGCGACGCCGCTGGTGGTGGTGCAGGACGCGCACGTACTGGGCGTCATCGAGCTGTCCGATGTGGTCAAGCACGGGGTCAAGGAGCGCTTCGCGCGCTTGCGCGCGATGGGCGTGCGCACGGTCATGATCACCGGCGACAATCCGCTGACCGCGGCGGCCATCGCCGCCGAGGCGGGCGTCGACGATTACATCGCCGAGGCGCGTCCCGAGGACAAGCTCGCCCGGATTCGCGACGAACAACGCAGTGGACGCCTTGTGGCGATGGTCGGCGACGGCACCAACGATGCGCCCGCGCTGGCCCAGGCCGATGTCGGTCTGGCCATGAATTCCGGCACCCAGGCGGCGAAGGAAGCCGGCAACATGGTCGATCTGGACAGCGATCCGGCCAAGCTGCTGGCGGTCGTCGAAATCGGCAAGCAGCAGTTGATCACCCGCGGCGCCTTGACCGCGTTCTCGCTCGCCAACGACGTCTCGAAGTATTTCGCGATCCTGCCGGCGATGTTCGCGAGCGCGGTGCCGTCCATGGACGCGTTGAACGTCATGCGGCTGTCGAGTCCTTCGAGCGCGGTGCTGTCGGCGCTGATCTTCAACGCATTGATCATTCCGGCGCTGATCCCGCTGGCGCTGAAGGGCGTGCGCTTCCGCCCCGCGAGCGGCGATGCGCTGTTGCGCCGGAACATGATGATCTACGGGGCAGGCGGCATGCTGCTTCCGTTCGTCGCGATCAAGGCGATCGATCTCCTCCTGTCCGCTCTCGGAGTCTGACATGAACGCTTCCTCGCACGGCCTTGCCGCCCGCTCATCGCTGCGGCCCGCGCTTGTCCTGACCGCGATCGTGCTGCTGGTCTTCGGTCTGGGCTATTCCGCGATGCTCGCCTCGCTGGGCCAGATGCTGGTCCCGCGACAGGCGACCGGCAGTCTGCTG